>JAFMBQ010000390.1 GCA_017858365.1 Algoriphagus sp.
TATATCTTTAAAATCGCAGCATAACTAGTCCAACTTTTAAGCGGAAAGAGCACATACTACTGATATAAATGAGAGAGCATTTAACACTAATGAGTGATGCCAAACTACCATTATCAAAATACAGCTAGCGTACTGATGGTTTAGGATTGTCATTTAAATAAAATCAACTAATATAGTATATCAACCTGGGACAGCTAAGTATTTAAAAAGCCCCCGCCTAGGAGTTTAATGTCAGCCTAAGCGTAGTCTGCGACAATTGTCGCAGACTACGCTTTTCTATCATTCAGAATTTGTAATTCGGAGTTGAATAATAGACTAAGATTTTGAATCTTAAACCCATTACAAATTAGTATGAATATTAGGGTGTAATTGCAAATTACACCCAGTCCAAACTGTTATTTGACTACGCCGAGGCGGGGCTAATTTTATATTAGCGGTCTTCTAGTTGTGGGTACGCGCGATAGATGGAGTGGTCTAGGACAAGTTTGACCAAAAAGGTAACTTAACTTAAGCGGTTCACAGCTAAACTAAGACACAGTTAGACTGCGCTATGGTCTACTAATAGGAATACACATCTAGGAGTAATCACTTTGCCTTGGTGTAATTCGTAGAGTGGCGGATTCAATTACACCTTCCATCGACCTAGTCAAATGATTTCCAAAACCCTCATCTAATTGCAGTCTAAAAAATAGTTTCTAGGCAGATTTCACTTGAATATTCTGAAGTAAAACACTCCATCCTGCCGTTTCTAGTTGAATATACCCACTCTATGACAAAAAAATTGGCTCGCTTCATTCCTATCCTTACCTTGTGACTTACCCACAAAAAGAGCAATTCTCTCTCGAATGAAGAAAACCACGCTATTCTTAGTTTTTATCTTTTTAAGTCTCTTTTCACTTGTCACCCTTGCCATGGTCACCTATCGGACTGACCTTAAAAAACAACTCAGCGAAACCTACTCCAGTTTCCTAGATATTGCCTCGGACACCGAAGATCCGGATGTATCAGATGCTTTACATATGCCGGAGGAAATTTTCATCATCCCTGAGCTCAAGCGATTTAGAGGTCGGCTGGGCAAAGATGCTTATGACGAGCATCTGCTTGCAACCGAGACCAAGGGTGTGGGCTTAATCGAGGATGAAAAGCTCCTGTTTGACTACGTGGGTAATCAAACTTTGGTAGAAGCAACTTCAGGGCTAGGCTATCGCGTGGACAAGCTCACCCATAGCCATCCTTATATGACCCCGGAGGCCAAAAAAGTACTGGAGGAGCTCGGCATAACCTTCCAAGCCAATGCCGGAGGAGAAAGCTATTTCACCGTTTCCTCCATCACACGTACCATGGACCAACAAAAGAAACTGTACAAAAGAAATCGAAATGCGACTGCTGGAAACAGTTCACACTCCTATGGTGTCTCATTTGATATCTCTTACATCCGATTTAATGGAAAGAAGGGATTCAACTACAAGGCCCAAAAGCAATTGGAAGCGGTCCTAAATTACTTCCAAGAGACCAAGAAGATCTACGTCATCAAGGAGAGAAAGCAGAATTGCTACCATATCACCGTCAGGTGAGGTGAGCAAAGCTTTCAGCAGAACTATCCTTCGCTAGGCCTGATCCACGACAAAGTCGGGAAGAAAACACTCGAGCTATGCCTAGCCTCGTACAGTAGTTGGGAATAAAACTACTTCATATCAAATAGAATTTGTGATTCATTTTCAGGAAGGTAATTTTCACCCGGCTCTTCGTAATCAAATCTTTTCTAAAGGTCTTGTACTACCCTCATTTCCAAACCTATTTGCACTAGGATAAACCTCCAAGATTTTTTGAGCTAAGTCTATTGCGCATCGATTTTTTTTCTGCCAAAAAACCGGCAAGACTATAGGGAATTGACCGATCTTCATTAGCTTAAAAGTTTAAAACGCTGCTGTAGAAGAAAAGCCATGATTACCTTATTTCGAAAAATTAGATACGAATTGATGGACAAAAATAAAACCGGAAAGCCTGCCTCGCCGGTAGGCAAGTATCTGAAATATGCTTTTGGAGAGATTATTCTCGTGGTGATCGGAATTCTTATCGCCATCCAAATCAACAATGCCAATTAAACGAGGAAGGACCGGGAAGCTTTGGAAGGCTATCTTAACAGTATCGCCCAAAACCTGGAAAGCGATCTGAAAAAAGCAGAAAAGATCAATGAAACCCGCTTGGAGCTTTTTCCCAGAATCTCGACCGTCCCTCGACGGATGGCTCCCGACTACTATCAAACCCTATCGGAAGTGTATGGGCAGGACATTTCGGCAGACCAACGCTACAGCCTGGAAAACCTGGATTTCATGTCCCAGACCATCAATAATGCCTGGAGCAAAATTTACCTGACTCCTAATCTCAGCGGATTTGAATCCTTGAAGAGCTCAGGTTACCTAGGTCAGCTTCAAGGCACTGAATTAGAAAAATTGCTTTTTGATTACTATAACTTACTGGAAGAGTTGACCACCTTGGAGAATAATTATAATGTCAGTCTTCAGAGCTCAAATGATGACTTCATCAGTGCAGATCTTCCGGGAACCTTTGCTTTTTTTACCCCAGGCACTCGAGACTGGAATAGTGTCTTGGATGGAGGGCTCCCCGCTATGGTTGATGAGATTATTAATCACCCTACCTTACTTCCCGTATTTTTTTGGCCCTATGAACTCCTTGAAAAATACGAAAACCTTCTGCTCAAGGGGCATGCGTTGCAGGAAATGATTGTCTCTGGAGAGAAAGACTACACCGAAGAAATCAAGGAACAACTCGCACAGGTGTTTGATGATTACGGCGACGTACCCTATCCCCAAGTAGTACGAGGTGGCTACACTAGCCGTCATTATGATTATGCTGTGGCTAGTGCGTCTAATAACCAGGGGGTAAACCTTCAATTCATGGGCACCCACACGACGGTTCAGTTTCGCGAGCAGCCTTGGGCAGTAGCCTACTGGTACTTGGGAAATGGGTTAGTGGACCCAAATCGTCTGAAAGATTTTTCAAACTTCAAAACTCTTCGGCTCAAGCTGCGAGGAGTGAAAGGAGGGGAGAAAATAGCGATCAGTCTGAAAGACAAATCCAACCCTACAGATGGGAGCGAAACGAAGGTGCCGCTGACCTTGACGGATAAATGGCAAACCTTTGACATCCCGCTCACCAGCTTTTCTCCAACTCGCTTAGAGGAGCTATTTAACGTCACTTCGATTATCGTAGAAAATCAAGCCTGCGCCATTGAAGTGGAGACGATTGAGTTTATAGGGACAGAGTGATAAATTGAGTGGAAATTGGATAAATGTTAAATGATTCCTAACCTTAGCATAACTTGAAACTCCGACTTATCCTTTTCTTGTTTTTCATTCAGACTTCCAGCCTGTTGGCATGCGAATGCATGTTTTTCGACTCAATAGAAGAAAAACTCCAGCAATCAGATTTCGTTTTTTTTGCCAAAGTCACACAGATCAACGATCAAAAAGTCCGAGGTTTTTCGGATTCTCCGCATTACATGTTGGACTCAAGGTATGTGGAGCGAGGAGGATATCACCCAACTTTCCAGATCTTAAAAAAATACAAGGGTAAATTGAAGAAGGGGAGAGAGGTTAACCTTCATTCGCAATGGGGCAACTGCGATTACTTCTTTGAAAAAGACAAAGAATATGTCGTTTTCGGGTACTATGATCAGGAGGGTCGGATAGCTACAAATGTTTGTTGGCCTATTATTTTGGTCAAGGATAAAAGCCAATTAAATACTATAAACAAACTTAAGTAGGGAGGGTGGCTTTCTGTCGATGAGTTGGGAAAAACCAAGCTTGATAGAGTCAAATTCCTTCTTAGCGCTTGGTACGACTACCATTTATAACCCATCTTTTGACCCAAAAAGCTGGCAAGATTGACGAAAATCAACAGATCTTGACTAGTTTAAACGTATAAAATCTACATCACATGAGCAGAAGAGCCTTCATTAAAAAAACCGCATTCACCAGTTTGGGATTGACCGCATTTGGATTGCTGGACGCTCAGGCGATTTCTTTTTTCCAAAGCCTTCCTATGGTCAACCGTAAGCGGATTGAAGATCGGATTCAGGCGCTGGCCAAATTTGGGCTGGATGAAAATGGACATGGGTATCGGGTGGCTTATACTCAAGGGGATATCGCAGGAAGGAAATGGTTTATGGATCTGATGCAAAAAGCGGGACTAAATCCCCGCATCGATGCAGGAGGAAATATCATCGGAAGCCGAGCCGGTAAAAACCCGTCATTAAAGCCCATTGCCTTTGGATCACATATCGACATGGTCCCGGATGGGGGAAATTATGAC
>JAFMBQ010000391.1 GCA_017858365.1 Algoriphagus sp.
TAAGACCACTAATGTAAATTCAATAATGCAACCCAAAAACGCTTTGGAGCCCTTCCTAAAATTTTCATTATACAGTTTATTTATAAAATTTCTCTATGCTTCTTTTTTTTCCAATACCAGCATTGCTTTTGCCGAAAGCAAAGGAACAACCATAAATGACCTCACAACTTTAAAACCTGTATTTTCACATTCGCTTATCATTTCAGAAAGTGTTACAGGACAAGGTGCAGGAATATGATTGGGCCATATTAGTGACAGCATTTTCATCTTGAGTCGTTGTATAGGACTATTAATACTACAGTTAATAATCACTACTCCTTTGGACAAAGCAGCGATTTCTTTCATCGCTGCCAGTCTGATATCCTTTGGAACCCGGTGCAGAAATCCCAGAACGACAATGCAGTCGAAAGATTCACGGTCGAATCCTGTAGCCGTAATGTCAGCCTGAATACAGCCATCAAGACGATCAACTGGATATTCTTCCTGTGCCAAAGTCATCATTTCTGGTGATATATCACTCGCAAAAATCCGAAAAGGGAATTTATGGAGTATCTTACCCAAGATACCTGTACCACAGGGGATATCCAGCAGTCGATCAGTATTTGACCAATTATATCTGGAAAGCTCCCTACCCAGCGATTTCTGCTCCAGCCATGTCGAGATCCTTGCCCAACTCCAGTCCTTAGTGTGATAACGCTTGTATTCTTGTGCCCGTTGGCTCGTTCTATAGGCATTAAGAGTTTCTTTTTCGTAATTTGACATTTCTTATTTTAATTGATCTGTTTGAGTTCTGCTGATAATTGGCGAATATAATAAGGATTAACATAAATTCCAGCAATTAAACGTTTTAACATTGCAGGATATGATCGCATTTCCAGAGATTCAAGTGCAGTATGCCAATGCTTAAGCTGTTCCTTCACAAAAAACAAGTGGAGCAATTTATCTGAAGGGGCAGAGCTATTTTTATAATAATTATTTAAAAAGGCATTTTCTGCAGTTAGATCAGGTATTAAACCAAAAATAAATTTTAGGCTACCCCAATACAAGATTCTGTAAGTCATTAAAAATCTGGAAAGATCTGCTTCTCTGCAGGTCAATTTAACCCGCCCAGGATCAAGCAAAAATAATTTATCTTCCTCATCAATTAAAATATTGCGGATATCAATTCCCTTCAATGTTGGCACTTCAACTGCTCTAATCTCCTTGCCTGCTTGTTTATTGATATGGTTAATTACACTTTGAAGCCTGGTACCTAATGGATGATTTTCAATCTCCTTACAATATCTGATCAATTTTGGAATGAGCTTATCCGTATGAAAGTTGACAGGTTTAGCACTTATCTTGTGGAACCGACCAAAGGCGGCACCTAGTCTGCCCATTGCAGAAATCAGTTTTTCATGGTCTGCACGATAGCCATATCGTCTTCTTAAATCCCATATTCTGAAAACGTCCAGTGCCTCCATTCCTGAAGCAGCTTCTGTAATTAGCGCATTATATTCAGGTATTTCACCATAAAGTTTCACCCAGGTTACCCTAAGATCATCATCTTTCCATTCCTTTTCAAGCTTTCGGAGGCTATCAGCTTCTGCACGGGCCATCATTCGGTCACCCTCGGTGATAGGAAAAATTGTCTTTTCTCTTGCACGCAAATCCTCTTTTGGAATTTTGACAAATACCTTCAAACTCTCATTTGCGGTATTTATTTGCATGGAAAACACGAAAGAGAAATAATTAGTCTGCAATGGACTAATTATAGCTTCTTTAGGATCAAAAGGCTTATCGGTTATTTTCTCTGCAATCAGTCCGGCGAGTTGCAGGTATTCTTTCTGATTTAATTCTTCGCTCAACACTTATACCAGCTTTCTGTCCAACTCTATGATTTCAACAAAATTAATATTTACCCTACCCAAAGTCGTTTAGAAATACGTCAACTATAATTACTTATAGATTACTTAATTTTAGTAAAGTGAACAACTATCATATAAGCGAAGAAGGGCCTGTTAGTTACCCATCGCCCAAAACTATTTGGTATCAGTTTGGAAACCAGTTCCTTAAGGGTCCCATATTTCAGCGGAATCAACTGAAGCTTGCTTCCCAAATAATCAACGCGCGACACCTTGAAATCACTCCCGAGTTCAGAGCTGAATTCGCTCGTAGTATAGTAACGTGCAAGGGCGCCATCGGTATTCAATTGAATAAGTTTATGAGCATTGTTTCCTTTAAACAACCCGCCTCTGATTAAACCATAATAGAGCCAACCCCTGATAAAAGTATTCCACGGGCTTTGATGGTAAACCATTACCGTCCCGCTACCACCCACTTTGAGTACCCGGTGGATTTGACGAATAATGGCTTTTGTATCCGATGAATGATGAATAACTCCCCATGACCATACGAGGTCAAAAGATGCGTCCGGAAAAGACAATTGTTCGGCATCCATTCTGACTACAGTTCCATTTAACCCTCTCTCCTCCAGGCGTTTTGTGGTTGCCCCAACAGCATAGTTTGTAAGATCAATCCCGGTATAAGAATGCGCCCTTTCATTCAAAAGCTGTGCATGCGTTCCACAGCCAACCCCGATTTCCAGAACATCCTTAGATGCCAGACTATCAAAATCAATAAACTGATCAAATGGAATTTTAGTCCATGGAAATCCAGTACGTACAGACTCAAGAAAACGCCGATCCACTTCATCATAAAATTCCGAGCTAAATTCTGGTACACCTATAGATTGCAGCCGGTGATCATAGCGCATGGGATAAGATTCCCACCAATTTTTATTTGAAGCCTGCCAACCTTCCTTTTCATTTTTGTCCTTAGGGGCAAGGGCTTTCTCAAAGCCAATTGCTTTATCTTTTCTGAATGGGTCGTACATTCTATATATTTTTATAAATTATTATGGATTTCCAAAATACAGTCCGAATATATTCAAATAAAATAACTTGCAACAATTACTATAAAGTTTCTTGTTTGAAATATAGAAAATAGCAAGTGCTTACAAAAATCAGCTTTAAAAATATTCCTAACTAAAGAACAAGCCAATGGTTTACAGCTTAAAATTCGGTACCACCACGCGATGCAAAGATTGTATCAGTATAAACATCCTCTATATTTTTTCCGAGCAAGGCTCTTACTTTATCCTTCGACCAGCCATTCTGGTTCATTAGAAAAATGACATCGGCAGAATTGCCGGCACGCATAATCTCAATTGCCGCTTCAAATGTTGAAATCAAACGCGGATTTGTTCTATACCGTAAGTCTTCTTTTGGTATTTTCACAAATACTTTTTGAGCATTCAGATCATTTGATAAATCGATTGAAAACACAAAGTAAAAATAGTTACTTGCCAAAGAGCTAATCGTAATTTTCACCCACTTCAAACGGTTGACTGTTTATTTCTTTAATTACCAGACACGCAAGTTGCATCTGTACCTTCTGGTTTAGCTCTACTGAAAACTGTTGCGATTTATCCAAGTTTCTTACAGAGATTCGGCATTGTACGATTTTAAATATAACCCCTTAAGAAATAGTAGATGATACCAAAATATTCATGCATAGTAGCCTGTGTGAATTCAAGAGTATTTGTCGAGGGAAACCAGGCCATCCATCCGCTGTACTTATCCATCATGCCTTTGCATGGAGAAGCAACAGGATTAATTCCCACTGACTGAAACGCCCACATTGCGCGTCGCATGTGGTCTGGAGATGTGACAAGCACAAAACTATTTATTCCTCTTGATTTGAGTATCAAACCAATATTTACGACATGATCATGGGTATTAAATGATTTAGAATCCAGGATAATTCGATCCAGAGGAACTCCTCCATTTATGAGTTGATAGCGAAGAACAGATGCATCGGGCTCCCACCCTGGTTCCAGCTGATTATTGCCACCAGACACAATTACCAGGGGATGATCGAGTAATTGATAAATTCGAATCGCCTCGAGCGCTCGTAGAACAGTAGTGTTAAGTGGAATCTCAACACGATTTTTTTGATCCCGGAATCGAGTTGTTCCGGCATCTAAGACCACTATCGCCTTGGCGCCATGCGCTGTATCCCGATTTTCTAAAGAATGGAACCCCCAACCAAGTGGTACCGCAAACCAGCGCGCAGTTATTGGAATACTAAAAATAAGATAAAGCACTATAACGATTGCAATACAATATTTGCCTATACGATTTGTTGTTCGTTTGAACAACAGAACAACTCCTACTATAAGGGTAATGTAGAGAAAAGCTAATGAACCAGGTATAAATAGCTTAAAAAGTTTGATCATGTTTTATATAAATATTATCATTCAGAAGCTGAAATTATTGAAAATC
>JAFMBQ010000392.1 GCA_017858365.1 Algoriphagus sp.
CTTGTGAAATAATTGGATCATCAAAAACAGCTAGAAAAACATATTCAAATCTCCCCAACTGCCGCTCCCAAGACTTGTCTCGCTTGGCTTTGAGTTCTACTTCGGAAAGATTGGACTCATTAAATGAAAGCTCAAAAATCACTTCCACTTTGCTTTTTCCCTCAAAAGAAACAGCTTTGACTTCGGTCACATAGCCCACAAATGAAGTGACCAACTCAATCTGAGCAGGGAAATCACCCGATAAGCTAAACTTTCCTTCACCATCGGTAGCTATTCCCTGAGTGGTATTATTCACAAAGATATTTGCAAAAGGAAGCGGAAGGCCAGAGCCTTTTTCTACCACAATACCAGTTATTGTTTGACTCTTTAGCGTCAAGGAGAAGCACCAAAAAAGAACTGCCAAAAAAACTCTCATCTTGAAAAAAATCATAGCATTAAATCATCTTAGCCAATAAAGAGAAAATACGAGTTACAATAGACTTAGTTTATGCCTAAGACAAGTTATTTAATTTTTGGATTAAAAAAATGGTTTTGAGACCCTGTTTATTAGTCATTTTTCTTGCTCATTATTTTTCCAAGTGCGGAAAGCTTGAATAATAGAAAAAGATAATAGGATTGTCTGCAATTATGCCAGTAAAAAGATGAAAGCAGAATAAGAATTTTGAAGACAATGGTGAGCAAAATTTCAAATCGACTTCCTAATTAGCTCCGAAGGAGCCAAACCATTCATGACCCTGTACGAAGTGCAGGGTATCCATAGAATTCCCTTCCATTAAGCCCTGAAGGGGCGAAACTTCAGCGATTCGTCCCTTCAGAGCTCCTTCTTTTGTTGTCATTTTACCCTTGGCTATACCGTGGGGTATGAATTATTTTGATTTTTCGAATCTAAGACTACCAAATTTTGACCTCCCTATCTACCAATCAACATAATTAGCTTACTGGTGCAATTGCGGATATACATAAAAGTAAATCGGAACTTCTAATTACACCACTGAAGAAGTCGGGTATTTATCGAATGGAAGAATTGATCCGAGATAAGGTATTTTTTTTGAAATGAGGCAATGAAAATGATGATATTTCAAAACCTCCAATTAATATAGCGAGTTGTTTGAAAACTCATGGCTGACAAATCCAATCGCGCACTGCTTTTTATCTTTATTACGATCCTAGTTGATGTGATTGGTTTGGGGATAATCATTCCGGTCGTTCCAAAATTAATTGAGGACTTGACTGGCGAAGGGTTGAGCGAAGCTTCACGTTACGGAGGCTGGTTGATCTTCTCTTTTGCAGCGATGCAATTCCTCTTTTCGCCCATTATGGGAGGACTTTCGGATCGATTTGGTAGGAGGCCTGTCTTATTATTTTCCTTATTCGGGTTGGGAGTAGATTATGTGTTTCATGCACTCGCACCTACGCTGTTTTGGCTTTTCGTGGGGCGATTGATCGCCGGGATGTTTGGGGCAAGTTTCACCACAGCCACCGCATACATTGCAGATGTCAGCACTCCGGAAAAGCGGGCACAAAACTTTGGTTTGATTGGAGCCGCTTTTGGATTAGGCTTTATCATTGGTCCAGTTATTGGCGGTTTGGCGGGTGCCGAATTTGGGCCTAGGGCACCTTTTCTAGTAGCTGCGGGTCTGTCTCTATTGAATGTGATTTACGGATTTTTTGTACTTCCGGAATCTCTTCCTGTTGAAAAAAGGCGTGCGTTTAATTGGAAACGAGCAAATCCTATCGGTTCATTAAAGCAACTAAGAAAATATCCTGTGGTCTCTGGATTGGTGGTTTCGCTGGTGCTGATTTATCTTTCTGGGCATGCAGTTCAAAGCAATTGGGCCTACTACACCATGTTTAAGTTTGAATGGGACGAGGCCATGGTTGGATATTCTTTGGGTGTGGTTGGTTTGCTCGTTGCGATAGTTCAGGGAGGTTTGATTCGGGTGGTCATCCCAAAGCTTGGTCCATCCTTGGCCGTTTACATTGGGATTGCGCTCAATGCCGTTGGCTTGCTCTTTTTTGGAATGGCGTCTGCAGGCTGGATGATGTTTGTTTTCTTAATCCCTTATTGCTTAGGTGGGATTTCCGGACCTGCATTGCAGGGAATTATTTCGAGTCAAGTCCCCGCCAATGAGCAGGGGGAATTACAGGGCGCATTAACTAGTCTGGTAAGCTTGACGGCTATTGTAGGCCCGGTCATGATGAATAGTATTTTTGCTTATTTTTCTTCAGACGAAGCTCCAATTTATCTTCCAGGAGCCTCATTTTACCTTGCCTCATTCTTTACAGTCGTCAGCTTATTTTTTGCGTATCGCGTGCTCTCTACTCGATTGGTTGAGACGACCTAGATCTTAGCTTAATCTGCAGAAAGCTTTGATCTTCCAGAAATCAATCCGAGCTAACTCAGGTTTAAATATTTCCCAAAAAATAAGCTTCCTATAGAATCCACGGGAATCTTCCCCACTTTCGGGGTAAAATGAATTAGCCAGTTATCCTTGGTTACATTTCTAACCCTATTAAAGTGCCAAATTCTCATTTCGGGCTATTTTTTCCACAACTCTAATTCCTTTCTAATCAATGCCCTACCCTCTAAAAAAACTCAGATACTTTTTGATTTTTATTGGGATGGGATAAAGATTTAGCTACTTTTAACAAGAAGTGGGAAAAAGTGGGGCAAAGTGGTAGAATGTGAATTTCATTTTGTTACTTTTGTCTTTACTTCTTATTCAACAGAAAAACTATCCGTAGCAAATGTTTAATGGTCAATATGATTGTAAGCTAGACCCGAAAGGACGTCTGGTATTGCCAGCCAAAATCAAGGCGGCGATTCCAGAGTCTAATGGCGTGACGCTTATGATTCAGAAGGCCGCTGATGGATGCCTGAAATTATATCCGATGGTGGAATTCCGAAAATTGGAAAATCAGGTAAATGCACTTTCTGATCACACCGAGGAGACAAGGAAACTGAAACGTTCTTTCTTCATTCGAATCGCCGAGGTAGATCTGGATAGTTCGGGAAGATTCCTGATTCCTAAAGCATTCCAAGAGTATGCCGGTCTTGAAAAAGATGTAGTGGTGATCGGCTTGGGGAGTAAAATCGAGCTTTGGAGTGCAGAGCGATTAGATGGATCCGTCATCAATGAGGACGATATCTTATCACAACAGATGGAAAAACATCTTTCTTAAAAGCCATGACAGAGTCTACTTATCATATTCCAGTGATGCTTACCCAATGCACTGAAGGCTTGGCTATTGATCCCAATGGGATCTATGTCGATGTGACCTTTGGTGGTGGTGGACATTCACGAGAGATTTTGAAGCATTTGGACAAGGGCCATTTGTATGGATTCGATCAGGATCAGGATGCAGAAGCGAATATTCCGGCCAGCGATAACTTCACCTTCGTGGCTGCCAACTTCCGGGATTTGAAGAAATACCTCCGCTTTTACGGCGTGACGAAGGTGGATGGGATATTGGCAGATCTGGGGATTTCTTCCCATCAGATAGATGTGCCTACCAGAGGATTTTCCACACGATTCAAGGGTGACCTGGATATGCGGATGGACCAAGATGCTTCAGTTTCTGCCAAAGAAGTATTGAATACCTACGAAGCAGCTAAGCTTCATAAAATCCTAGGAATCTACGGCGAGATCAAGAATGCGAAGACTTTAGCCAATGCAATTGTATCAGAGCGGACGGCAAAGCCTTTTGAAACGACAGAAGATTTCACTGCTTTTCTAAAAAGATACGCCCCAAAAGGGAAAGATTTTAAGTACTACGCCCAGGTCTTTCAAGCATTGCGCATCGAAGTCAACGATGAGATTGATGCCTTGGAAGCGCTATTGATGAATTCCTTGGAGGTGTTGAAGCCGGGAGGAAGACTAGTAGTGATGAGCTACCATAGCCTGGAAGATCGATTGGTCAAGAATCTGATGATTAAAGGGAAGTTTCACGGTGAGGTGGAAAAGGATTTCTATGGAAATCTTATTCGGCCTTTGGAGCCATTGACTCGAGGAGCGGTGATTGCAGATGAGGCAGAAGTAGAAAAGAATCCAAGAGCGAGAAGTGCGAAACTCAGAATAGCTAAACGAACTGAGCAATGAGTGAAAATACATTCAGAAAGAAACTAAAGTCAGGAAACACCTCGAAAACAGGAAGTCGTAAATCGATTTTCACTTGGATCGAGGAGAAGCTTGATGTGACTGGAATTCTGGGTGAAGGAGTACCTGTGCAATTGGTTCCTCCGATTGGGTTTATTACGCTACTGGCGCTAATCTATATCTGGGGAAATCACCGGGCAGAGAATATGGTCCGGAAAATCGA
>JAFMBQ010000393.1 GCA_017858365.1 Algoriphagus sp.
TGCGATCAAATTCGGTGAGCTCTCTAAGGGTTTTGGAGGCTCTCAATCCTACAAAGAAAGATCCATCAAAGATCATTTGGCTAGCAGTAACACCTAACCCAGACTGGTAACTCACTCCAAATCTTAATGGAATCACATCTGAATCAATAGTGGGATCACCAAATGGCGGCTCATTCGGTACAAATAAAATAGGAACTGCAGGGTTGTAATTCAAATTGAACGAACCGTTGATCTGTGGAAGTCCTTTGGATAATTCTTCCTTAACGGTAGTCTCGGCAACTAAAAGCTCCAAACGAGCATTTTTAGCATCTACATTATTTTCTAGCGCATACTCTAGCGCTTGCTTTAGATTTAGCTGAACGACTTCTTGCGCTGACGCTGTTTGAAAAACAGTAGTAGCCAAAACGACGATTACGAATAGGTTTTTAAATAAACTCATATTAAAGGGTGGTTTCTTTTTGTTGTTGGTAGGATAATCTTCCTTTTTCGGTAAAAATCCCATGAAGAAAATGATCCAACATTTCCAATTGCATGTTCATAATTTCTTGACCAGTTTTTCCATGAATTCCAGATTCGAATGCTGAGGAAATCTGGGAGACACGAAGCTGTGCAAGAATCATCGAGTCTATTTCCGGACGAAAATAACCTAAGGATTTACCTCGTTCTATCACATTGAATAAGTCTTTCAGTACAAAATCTTGCTTAAAAGATTCAAACTCCGCCCAAGCCTCCGGGAAGTATTTCTGAATTTCCAGAATTGCGATGGGATTCATGTGCTCTAACCTCTCTCGCATCGTTTGAGAGGATTTTACTAAGTGCTCAATAATACGATCTCCAGAGTCCACAATAAATTGTAAGCGTTGTTTATCCTTTTCCAGAATCAACTTGAAAGCCTCACGTACTAAATCTTTTTTATCCTTAAACTCCAGATAAATTGTCTTCTTGGAAATTCCTGCAAGCCTTGCAATATCCTCCATGGTAACAGTTCTGACACCAAATCGAGTAAATTGCTCTCCAGCTAGCTCTAAAATTCGTTCTCTCATCTCAAAATCCTCTTTAATTGGAACACAAAACTATGGAAACTTTCAGGTTGTTCAAAGTTTCCATAGTTTTTTTATAGAATTTAATTTTGACTTAACGAGGATTAAATAGTAAATACTGGTCATTTTCGTACAATTTAAATTTATTTCAAAATATTATTTTGTGTATGAAATATTATTATTTAGTTATCACTGGCATTTTCCTTACTACCAAATGAAATTTTATACTTCCACATGGACTTTCTGAAAACCGAATGGGGTAAACTCGCCTATAAAAGTTTGGGGACTGGAAAAGAGGTTTCCTTGATTATTCATGGCTTCGGTCAAACTCATCAGGACATGGTGCCTTTTGAAGCTTTGCTCAGCCCAGACGCTAGATTTCTTTTTATTGATGCCTTCTACCATGGACGAAGTGTCTGGAGAGACCAAAATCAAAGTTTAGATAAATCGATCTGGAAAAGAATCATTTCTGCACTGATGAGTAAGGAAGATTTCTCCACTTTTAACCTTATTGGTTACAGTATGGGCGGGAAATTCTCCCTAGTTACCTATGAGCTTTTTCCTGAAAAAGTTAAGAGTCTAATACTCCTTGCTCCCGATGGGATCAAAACTGGACTTTGGTATAGCCTAAATAGTTACCCAGGTTTTTTACATCAGCCTTTCAGACAAGTAGTTTTCAAACCTAAGCCCTTTTTTAGAATTGTGGAAAGTTTAGAACTGGTTGGTTTGGTGGAAAGTAGTCTGACCAAGTTTGTCAGAAACGAAATGAAGACCCGATCCAAACGTGCGCAGGTTTACTTGACTTGGCGAGTCTTTGGTGGGCTACGTCCACATTTGCCGACAATCATAACGGAAATCAGGAAGCAACAAACCCCGATCACCTTATATATAGGAGAATTTGATAAGATGGTCACGGGTGAAAATCTCAAACGCTTCAGTTCAAAAATCAAGCATATTAAAGTCATCAAACTTCCTGTAGGACATGGGCAATTAATCGAAGCGGCAGTAGAAAATATAACACATTGAAATAGGCCTTTAACGAAAAAGAATCCGTGAAATAGCGCTTCGCCGAAATACGCCTGTGGCGAAATAACCCTTCGGGAAATACGCCTTCGGCGAAATAAGCAAAAGCAAGATTGTACCAGAATCTGGTATTTCATCGAGCCTAGCGAGGTGTTTTTCCATTGTCTTTCACCGATCGCATTGAGGTGTATTTCCACCTTATTTCTAGTGTGATCAAAAGAGTTCTGCATCCTTTGTGCCTCAAGCCTCGCAATCACCTCAGCTTAAATTTTTCAATCTTTCAATTTTCAAATTTTCCAATCCACCTCTCAATTCCTTACCTTTGCACCTTACCATCCAAAGGACATGATTTTCTTCTTTGAATCCCCTCAGCAACTCGTTTACGCAGTTCAAACTCCTCAACCTCTAGCACCTGAAGATATCGAAAAACTGATCTGGCTTTTTGCGGAAGCAAAACCCCTTTTAGGAAATTCTGTATCAGGAGGTTTTTCCGGACCGAGAAAAGAAATGATCACGCCTTGGTCCACCAATGCGGTAGAAATCACCCAAAACATGGGGATTCTTGGAATCCACCGCATCGAGGAGTTTTTTCCACTAATCGAAGGAGATCAAATCGACCCGATGCTTCAAAAAGCATACGATGGTTTAGATCAAGAGATTTTTGACATTCACCTACAGCCCGAACCGATACAGCAGATCACTGATATCTCCAGCTACAATAAAGAACAAGGCCTAGCTCTTAGTCAAGTAGAAGTAGATTATCTGGAAAATGTGTCCAAGGAATTGGATCGTCCATTGACAGATTCGGAGGTATTTGGATTTTCACAGGTCAACTCGGAGCATTGCCGACACAAAATCTTCAATGGCACTTTCATCATCGATGGAGAAGAGAAGCCAAAGACACTTTTCCAGCTCATCAAAGAAACTTCCAAAGCGCACCCAAATCGGATCGCTTCTGCATACAAAGACAACGTCGCTTTCGTTAATGGCCCAAAAGCCCAACAATTTGCGCCAAAAACTGCCCATCAAGCAGACTTTTTTGAAACTCGGGAAATCGACACAGTCATTTCATTAAAAGCTGAAACCCATAATTTTCCAACCACCGTGGAGCCATTCAATGGCGCTGCTACTGGCGCGGGAGGAGAAATCCGAGATCGGATGGCTGGAGGAACTGCATCAATCCCTCTGGCTGGAACAGCCGTGTATATGACATCCTATTCAAGATCTAGCGAAGGTAGAAGCTGGGAATCGAACCTCGCTCCTAGACCTTGGCTTTATCAGACACCAATGGATATTCTGATCAAGGCCTCCAATGGAGCCTCTGACTTCGGAAACAAATTTGGTCAACCGCTGATCTGTGGTTCGGTCTTGACTTTTGAGCATGAAGAAAATGGCAAGCAGCATGGCTTCGACAAAGTCATCATGCTAGCTGGCGGTGTGGGCTATACCAATGCCAAATACACCAAAAAACAAGAGCCAAAAGTCGGTGATCAAATTGTGATTATGGGCGGTGACAACTATCGAATCGGAATGGGTGGATCTGCGGTTTCCTCACTGAATACTGGAGAACTTTCCAATTCTATCGAGCTCAACGCGATCCAACGCTCCAATCCTGAAATGCAAAAGCGAGTATCAAATGTGATCCGAGCAATGGCTGAAAGTGATCACAATCCAATCATTTCTATTCACGATCACGGAGCAGGAGGACATTTAAATTGCCTCTCCGAATTGGTAGAAACCACTGGAGGTACCATTCATATCGATAACCTTCCAATAGGTGACCCTACTCTTTCTGCCAAAGAAATTGTCGGTAACGAGTCTCAAGAGCGTATGGGATTGGTCATAGGCAAAGAAGACGTGGACACCTTGCATCAAATCTCCGATCGAGAGCGCGCACCTTTCTATGTGGTGGGCGAGACGACTGGGGATATGCACTTCAAATTTGAAAATCAAAAAACAGGTGAAAACCCTGTGGATTGGAACTTAGCTTATATGTTTGGCTCTTCGCCAAAGACTGTACTGGAAGACCAAACCAGCCATTCAAATTTCGAGGAGGCAACCTACGATTCCGAGCTAATCCTAGGCTACATCAGGGAAGTGCTGCAGCTGGAAGCCGTAGCCTGCAAAGACTGGTTGACTAATAAAGTCGATCGATCCGTAACCGGACGGGTAGCTACTCAGCAAACTGTAGGCGAGATCCAATTGCCACTAAATGACGTGGCAGTAATGGCACTTGACTTTACCGGAAATAA
>JAFMBQ010000394.1 GCA_017858365.1 Algoriphagus sp.
GCTAAGATTCCATATGACCTATAAAAATCAAATTATAAACACATGAAATCGAGCATGACGACAACGTCACACACTGGAATGATTAAGTGCTGCGAGATTCCATGTGACCATAAAAGACAAATTATAAACACATGAAAGATCAATTTGGTATCAAAGAATCGCTTAATAATCTAGGACTAAAAGCTGAAAACCTAGGGAGTTCCACGGGTCAAAAATGGCTGAATTCCAAGGGGGAATATTTAGATTCAATGTCACCAGCGGATGGAGCTTTAATTGGAAAAGTACAGGCTGCCAATGCAGAAACCTATGAAGCTGTTATCAGCCAAGCCCAAACTGCTTTTCAAACATGGAGAAATGTTCCTGCTCCACATCGTGGAGAAATTGTACGAGAAATCGGCAATGCCCTTCGGGAAAAGAAAGCGGATCTAGGGAAATTGGTTTCCTATGAAATGGGGAAATCCTACCAAGAAGGTTTGGGGGAGGTTCAGGAAATGATAGATATCTGTGATTTTGCTGTTGGACTTTCAAGGCAATTATATGGCTTGACTATGCATTCAGAGCGTCCAGGACATCGGATGTATGAGCAATGGCACGCACTTGGGATTGTAGGAGTGATATCAGCCTTCAATTTTCCTGTGGCTGTTTGGTCTTGGAATGCGGCCTTGGCTTGGGTATGTGGAGATGTGTGTGTTTGGAAGCCCTCAGAGAAAGCACCCTTATCAGGAGTGGCTTGCCAGTTAATCGCTGCAGAAGTTTTTGCAAAACATAATATGCCGGAAGGAATCTCTTGCCTGATCAATGGAGATTATAAAGTAGGGGAGTTGTTATCTCATGACAAGCGAGTGCCTTTGGTTTCTGCGACTGGTTCTACTCGTATGGGTAAAATGGTTAGTAGCGCAGTTGGAGAGCGACTTGGAAGGTCATTGTTAGAGTTAGGTGGAAATAATGCGATTATCATTACTGAGAATGCAGATATGGAAATTGCGATCCGAGGAGCTCTTTTTGGAGCAGTAGGAACCGCGGGTCAGAGATGTACGAGCACTAGAAGGCTAATCATTCATTCTTCTATGTATGAAACTGTAAAATCACGCTTGGCCGCTGCATATACCAAATTAGTAATCGGAAATCCACTGGATGAAAAAAACCATGTTGGCCCTGTGATTGATAAAGCAGCTGTAGCGATGTATCTCGCTGCTATCGAAAAGGCCAAAGCGGAAGGAGGCAAAGCAGTAGTTGAAGGGGGTGTATTGAGCGGAGAAGGATATGAGTCAGGTTGTTACGTTAAACCAGCCATCTTTGAAGCCGAAAATCACTACGAGATTGTACAGCATGAGACTTTTGCTCCAATTCTATATTTGATGAAATATGAGACTATCGAAGATGCAATTGCGCTTCAGAACGGAGTTCCGCAGGGACTATCTTCTGCAATCATGACGATGAATATGCGAGAGGCAGAAGCCTTTCTTGCTGTTTCAGGATCGGATTGTGGTATCGCAAATGTAAATATAGGAACATCTGGTGCTGAAATTGGTGGGGCTTTCGGAGGAGAAAAGGAAACTGGTGGAGGAAGAGAATCAGGTTCTGATGCTTGGAAGGCCTATATGAGACGACAAACGAATACGATTAATTATTCGACTACGCTGCCGCTAGCGCAGGGGATTAAGTTTGATATATAAAATTTTCATCAAAGCGGGAACTGATTCTCCCGCTTTGTTTACTTCTCTGAAAATATTTTAACTCATTGTCAATGGCTTAGGTGAAATGATAAAAAATAAATTTGGCTAAAAGGAAATAGAAATTACCTTTGCAATCCGCTTGGAGCACAACGGGAGTTTAGCTCAGCTGGTTCAGAGCATCTGCCTTACAAGCAGAGGGTCGGGGGTTCGAATCCCTCAACTCCCACATTATTTAGGACATTGAGAAGTCAGAGTCCATTTTGCCTTATTGGGAGTTTAGCTCAGCTGGTTCAGAGCATCTGCCTTACAAGCAGAGGGTCGGGGGTTCGAATCCCTCAACTCCCACAATTATCCCGAAACTTCGGGATTTTTTGTTTTATGGCCTGCCACTTTTATATCCTGCAATCAACCCACCTGGGCAAATTTTACATTGGGCATACCTGTGAAGAGTTGGAGGAGCGGATTCGAAAGCATCTTTCAGATCACAGCGGTTTTACTTCACGAGCCAAAGACTGGAGATTGGTATATTCAGAGGAATATCCGGATAAGAGTTCAGCATATTTAAGGGAAAGAACAGTGAAGTCTTGGAAAAGTAGAAAGAAGCTCATAGCGCTAATTAAGGCGGATAAGTGACTTGATTGGAATCTGGTTTATTTCGTTCAAAGCATCCCGATGCAATCGGGAGAGTCGGGGTTCTCCCGAAAGTATTCGGGACTCAACTCCCACAATTTTTTTAAGAGATCAAGGCCTTCATTTTTTTAAGATAAGCCTCCATCAAAAAGTACTTCTGATAAGTTTTTCTAGAATTTTCACAGAGGTCATCATAATCGTTTTGACTGATTTCATTCACATATTTGAAAGTGTTTTGAAGCCCATTACTTTTTAAATCAAAAATGTAGGCATCTGTTTTGTGTTTTAAGATTGAAGCTGTCCCTACACCTTTTGAAATTAATATTGGAATACCGTTCATAATTGATTCAGTAGCTGATGTGGGGAGGTTATCTGCTAATGATGGGGTTATCGTGAAATGACAGTTTTTGATAAAAGAGTCTATTTGATTATAGTCAAGCTCTCCAATAAACTCAATATACTCAAGATCACAAATAAGTGATTTAAGTTTTGATTCATCTTCCCCATAGCCGACAATTTTTAACTTAATATTGTTTTTTGGTCCTGAGGATTTGAATTTGATAAATTCAGAGGCTAGCTCGAGGATATTTTTTGTTGGCACAAGCCTCCCTAAATAGCCGATAGTAATTTCCCCATTTAATTCTTTGGTTTTTATATCGATGGCGCGATCTGGGAGAGGATTGATTACTATTTCTCCTTTTTTATAGTTGAAATTATGATTCAAATCCGCAATCGCATATTCAGATGGACAAACAACATGATTGCAAAATAGATGATAGAACAATTTTTTTCGAAACAAGAAAAATTTCAATCGAGAGTTTATTCCCCCCTTGTCTTGAATGTAAGATTCTGAACACACATGGTGATAATCAAAAGTTTTAATTTTCCCATGTCCTATTAATTTAGAAAGGATGATCGATGCAATGCTTCCATTATGATGTCCAATTACTACTCTAGGTCTAAATTCTTTTAAAATTTTATAAATGAATTTAAAATCCTTAAAACTTGTGGACTTGATCTTACTTGGCCAAGACGTCAGTATTAATTCTCCATCACCAATTTTCTCTCTAGTAGGGCTGGTGAAATAAGGAGATTTAGAAATGAAAACCACTCTCATACCAATTAGACAGAGATGGTTTGCCAAATGAAAACTCATACTCGAAAAAGAGGAGTCTTGATAATTATGTGCAATTATTATAGTGTCCATAGCTATTCCAAATTCAACATAAAACCAGCTCTAAACCATCTTCCAGGCATCTGAACTGTTCCCGCTTCGATGTAGTCTGTGTTGGTGATATTGGATGCTTCTGCGAAGAAGCCTAATTTTCCCATACGATTGTAATCCACCCGCATGTCCAGCAGAAAATAAGGGTCTTGGTTCATTCGCTCCACATTTCTCATTTTGGTGT
Organism: Algoriphagus sp.; assembly: GCA_017858365.1. Taxonomy (GTDB): domain Bacteria; phylum Bacteroidota; class Bacteroidia; order Cytophagales; family Cyclobacteriaceae; genus Algoriphagus. Next base: position 3,716 of record JAFMBQ010000394.1, read on the forward strand.
TCCATTCGATTTTGGAGCCAATTCCTACCAGTATTCCGGCAATCAGCTGATTTTTCAAAGCGGTCAATGCATACCTAGTTTCCTGTTCCGGCTCAGCCCCTTGTTTTAAGTCAGCATTGATGTAATTGTAAGAGATCATCAATTCCTTAACCTGAACCATGCCGCTTGAGGGATTCACCCGATAATTGAATGATGCTTCTAGTCCACTAAAGCGCACTTCATTGAAATTTTGAGGTTGCCAAGGTTGACTTGGATCGGTTCTGACCCATTCGATCAAGTTGTCCGTATTTCTCAGAAAGTAAACTAGCTCAGCCTGAATCGAAGACTTATTCAGCTTGGCTCCGATCTCAAAATTCTGCGCTTGTTCCGGAGTCAGCTGGGCATTACCAATATTGGTGGGACCGACGTAATACAAGTCCGTATAGGTAGGGATCCGATAGCTTACGCCATAACCTGAATAAAAGCGAATCGCCTTGGAAGCTTGAAAACCCACTTCAGCACCTGGAAAATGTTTCCAACCATATTCTGAATAGTAATTGGAATAGATTCCAGCTCGTAAATCAACTTTCTCAGCAATTGAAATCATTTGCTCT
>JAFMBQ010000395.1 GCA_017858365.1 Algoriphagus sp.
ATATTTCAGATACCCAGACAGCTATCTTCCAGTATCCAGAATTGAATGTGGTTTGGCAGCATCGTACCTGGGGCAATCCTGTGGACAAAGATTATCCATGGGCATTCAAGATTTTTGGTGAGCATGGCTATTTAGCTGGCAGCACGATGCAGGCTGATTTTGTGCCTTATGGAGAGGATAAAAAGCCGATTCACTTTGATTTGGTTTTGGAAAAAGAACAATTTCCTGAGGACCTCACCGAGGAGCGAATCGAACTCAATGCTGCTCCGGCCACCCGTATTCACATGAAAGACTGGCTGAATTCAATAGAAAAAGACACACTTCCTATCGCCGATATACTAGAAGGACATATCTCTACCGCTTCCTGTATTCTTGCAAATATCTCCATGGAACTTGGAGGTCGTGCTTTGAAATATGACCAAAAAACTATGACGGTCATTGGGGACAAAGAAGCTACCGAAAAGCTGCGTAGACCTTACAGAAAAGGATATGTGCATCCAGAACCTAATAAAGTTTAACTGGATTTTAGAAACAAATAGAAACCGAGTCTCACTAGCTGCTACTCGGTTTCTTTGTTTTAAACATTGACTAGAAAAATAAGTAGCTGTCAGCTAGTCCACTAATCCCCTTTTAATTTAAGAATTATTAGAAGAGCTTTTTCAGTTCTATTTATTCGATACCTTCTAAATATCTTAACATAAAAAATCGGACTATCACATGATTCATATCGTTCGTGCTACAATAGAAGACTTAAAAATAATCCAAAGTATCGCGCATCTTACCTGGCAGGATACTTTTAGAAAGATCCTGAGTCAAGCTCAAATCGACTATATGCTCCTTAGTTTTTATGACCTGCCTCATCTTCAAGAACAGAATAGGAAAGGCCATATTTTTCTACTCGCTGATGAATCAGGCGGGAAGTTGGGGTTTACAGGTTTTGAAATGAATCAGGAACCTGAGAAAACTAAGATTCATAAGATCTACATTTTACCGACGGCACAGGGAAAAGGCATAGGCAAGAAGTTAATCCAAGCGATTAAAGAGATTGCTTTAGAAAATGGTCAGACTAGTATCTTGCTAAATGTCAATAAATACAATGAGGGAGCAATTAACTTTTATGAGTACATGGGTTTTATCAATATCAAAAGTGAGATTATAGACATTGGTAATGGCTATGTAATGGATGATTTCGTATTTGAATTGAAGATTTGAGTCTTAAATCTCCAAGATAGTCTCCCAAAGTACCAATCCATTTGCTGGCGCTGGTTGCAGTTTTTCAAACTCATCTGAAAATTCAAATCGGCTAGAAATTTCAGAAAGCTCCATTTCTCCTTTGCCAATTTGCCAAACTGCTGACATCATCATACGCACTTGATGGTGAAGAAAACCTGTCCCAGTGATTTCGAAGTAATAAATCTCTTGCGGGAAAAATTGTCCAAGGAATTCTTTAGAGCTGAAAATACCCGCAGAAAGAACTTCGCGCACATAATCTGTCTTATTCTCCGAAGGCTTACAAAATCCTTTAAAATTTTGCCTCCCAATAAACAATTGACAAGCTTTCTCCATAACCTTCCAATTCAAAATTTTGGTCACATTGACCACAAAAGCTGAAGCAAAAGGATGGATAGATTCGGAATTGGAGAAATAGTATCGATAAGTTTTTTGAGTAACGGACTGAATCAAATTAAAATTTGTCGCTACATTTTGAACTGAATTTAACTGGATATCCTGAGGCAGTTGCTCGTTCAATTGAGGGATAAGCAAAAGCATCTCAACTTTTTCACGGAGAAAAACCTGTACATATCCGCCAACGCAAGAAACTCCAGAATCAGTACGACTGGCTCCAATCAGTGAAAAATCCTCATGGCCCAAAACATGACGGATTACTCGCTCCAACTGACGCTGAACGGTAGGTTGATTCGGCTGTGGCGCCCAACCTTTGTAGCGGGCACCGAAATAACTGATCGAAAAAAGGTAAGAAAAAGGGCGGGATTGCATGTTCAAATATAGGCCAGCCTAAGCAAAGGTAAAATCAAAGTGAAAAAACCCCACATCTATTTTTTTAAAACAGGTTGAGTCCAAGCCACTTCCATATCCCCAGTTTGATATGGATTTTCTTTTAGTTTAGTAGAGATGATTTTTGCACGAACATACAGGTCATCAGCGGCTAAAGTATAGGACCCAGAGGCAGCACTAACTTGACTCAACAATATCCCACTTAATTCTGGTGAGGATTTTTTGGTGCCAAAGAATTGGATTTGATAAGTTACTCCTGTCTCTTTTTCAACCGCTACATTTAGGGTTCTCCCATCAAAATCAATCGTATTCAAGGTAACTCCCGTGCTAGAATAAAAATCTCCTTTTTCCATGGCTTCAATTAAGGAGCTTGGGTTTAAATCTTCTGCCAAAACCATTACCCAACCCCGACCAGGGTTGCTGCTATTTTGATCGAAAATGTGATAGTTATGGGCATCGTCAACTGCTAATCCATACAACAAAGGCTTATTGGCCTGTAGATAAGCTACTTGAACTTTGTCCCAAAGCACTTCCATACTTGGTCTCAAAGAATCACCATAATTATTGACTTGAGGATGACCATTATAAACTTCAAAAAACCGCTCGCCATCCAAGGCCATAATATCTTCAGGAGTGATCGCCCAGATAAAATTTGGATGATTGATATGCAAAAACATGGGAACTCCGGTTGAGTCTCGCTGAGCTTTTACCCGATCTAACCCATTTTGCAATATTTCAGGAACAGAGTTTCCTCCCTCTGCAGGTATTGATTTCTGAATGTTCGTCACATTCATGTGAAGTGGTTTTTTTTCAAAATTCTCTGTCAATTCCTGAGCTTGAATAATTAGAAACTCTCCTTTCTCTTCAAACAAAGGAGCATACTCCATTAGAGTTTTCAGCTTTACTTCTATCCTTCCTGCAGAGTCTTCTCGATACGTCACCTGATCCCCATACTTCTCCACATACTTTTGAAAACCCATTTCATGGGACGGAGATTTTGGAATCAATTTCCATTTTTCTCCTTCAGCTAATGTGTTATGATCTGATAAAACCACAAAATCATAGTCATGTGATTTATACCAATCCATAATCATCTCGGGATAATCATCACCATCAGACCAATACGAATGGGTATGGAGATTGCCTTTGAACCACTTCTTTGTTGAAGCTACTTCCTTTTCGTAAGTACAGGCTGTCAAAATAAATAATAAAAGGGCAATAATCGAAGAGAAACTTTTCATCTAGATCAGGTTTGAAAACTTAAGATAAGAAACTCTAAGTGCTTGAAGATTAGATTTGAATAAAGGTTTAGTAATATTGACAGATCTGATTCTAGAAAAATTTAATAGGTTATGTCTAATGATCTAGTATTTTGATAAATTTGGCAAATGCCAACTGTGCTTTATATTTCTGGATGGAGACTATTCTTCTATTCTAACGAAGGTTCAGAACCTATTCATATACATGCTCAGAAAGCTGATATGGAATGTAAATTCTGGATTTTAAGTGAAAAAGTGGACATTAAAGAAGCCTTCTCGTATAATTTAAGTACCGCAGGCAGAAAAGAGATTCGCAAAATTATTTTCAAAAATTTTAATTTAATTGTAGAGTCTTGGACTACTTACTTCAAAAAATAATATTATGAAATCGAGCATGGCGCAAGCGACACACACTGGGATGATTATCAACCATACGAGATTCCTCCCGATAGCTCGGGATGACAATTGAAAAGCAAATTATAAACACATGAAAGTTAGCTATCATATATCTGACATCAATTTTGTCAATGACAAGATGATCCTCTCGGTGGATAAGCGGGAAATTGTTCTTGATATTGCAAATATTTCAAAAAAGTTACTGGTAGCTTCAGATATAGAACGCTCTATGTATAAGATTTCCCCATCTGGATACGGAATTCATTGGCCTTTAATAGATGAAGATATTTCTGTGAATGAGTTACTCAAAACGCAAAAGTAAACGCTCATAGATTAAAATCTAACTTCTATATGAAATCGTGTTTTTTGATTATTTTCTTGATTTTTCATTGGAGCTATTCTACTGCCTGCGATTGCATAACGATAGATAATTTAGAAGAAGCTCAGAAATTAAGTTTTGAGGAAAACGAATTAATTTTCGTTGGCAGGGTAAAATCTATAAATAATGACGGTAGTTATCAACTTGAAATTATCGAATTGTTTAAAGGTGAATTAAAGGATCGAACAATAGTTGATGGGGGGATAGTTCATTAAACTGTGTCTAGGTTTAAATTTATGTTTCAAAGGACTGG
>JAFMBQ010000396.1 GCA_017858365.1 Algoriphagus sp.
TGATAAGTTTATTTGAATCTAATATAGGCCAAATACTTGCTAGTTCAACCCTGAGGGCATTTTATTTACTTTTTTTTTTTATTCACCTACTGAAATAGCAAGTTCAGAATTCTTATAAATCCCACTTGTCAACTTTTCTTTAATGGCGGCAAATGCTGAAATCGTTTCTCTTACATCCTCCAAAGTATGTACTGCAGTAGGGATCAAACGCAAGATAATCATGCCTTTAGGTATTACAGGATAAATTACAACAGAGCAAAAAATAGCATAATTTTCTCTCAGATCTTTCGTTAGTGCAGCTGCTTCTCCTATGGTTCCATTCAGTACGACTGGAGTCACTGGAGAATTTGATTTTCCTGTGCTAAAACCATTCTCATGCAGTCCTTTTCGAAGTGCTGCGACGATTTTCCACAAATTATCTTTCAATTCTGGTTGTGTCTTGAGTAACTCTAGACGTGTCAAAGCACCTTCTACCAAAAGCATTGGAAGAGACTTTGCGAAAATCTGAGAACGCATATTATATCTTAAATAAAGAATCAAATCTGGATCGCCTGCTACAAATGCTCCGATACTAGCCATTGATTTAGCAAAAGTCGAGAAGTAGATGTCTACTTGATCTTGCACACCCTGCTCTTCGTCTGTACCCGCACCAGTTTTGCCCATAGTTCCGAATCCATGAGCATCATCTATAAGGAGTCTAAATTCAAATTTCTTCTTTAGCTCGACGATTTCCTTCAATTTGCCTTGATCTCCAGTCATTCCGAATACTCCTTCTGTTATTACCAGAATTCCTCCACCAGTTTCATTCGAAAGTTTTGTCGCACGTTCCAATTGTTTCTCGCAGCTCTCAATATCATTGTGAGGGAAAACATATCGCTTGCCCAAGTGCATACGAAGTGCATCTATGATACAGGCGTGACACTCGGAATCATAAACCACCACATCTTTTCGATCCAGTAATGAATCAATAACAGACATGATTCCTTGATAACCGTAATTTAATAAGTAAGCTTTTTCCTTGCCTACGAATGCAGCAAGTTCTTCTTCTAACTTCTCATGAAGGCTAGTTTGTCCTGACATCATTCGAGCTCCCATCGGATAGGCAGCTCCCCATTTCGCAGCAGCGTCCGCATCGGACTTTCGTACTTCTGGGTGATTGGCTAGGCCTAAATAATTATTCAAACTCCAAGTAAGAACTTCTTTCCCTTGAAATTTCATTCTTGGGGCGATTTCACCTTCTAGTTTAGGAAATGAGAAGTAGCCATCTGCAAACTCAGAATGTTTGCCCAGCGGTCCCATATTCGTCTTCAATTTTGCAAATAAATCCAAAGCGATTGATTTTAAGTGATGGTGGTACTAATGATTAATTCCATTAACCTCCGCAAAAATAAAACTTAAATACCTCCAAAGCAAAAAAGCCTGTTCGTTTGACCATATTCTTTATAATCCTCGGATTTATTTCTTTATTTCGCCTAAAGACTTACAAAACCCAAAAACTTTAGTGTAAATGCCAGAAATAAAAAAACTGTTAGTCGCCAACAGGGGAGAGATAAGCCTTAGAATCATGCGTACAGCTCGGGAAATGGGAATTGCTACTGTAGCTGTGTTTAGTGAAGCTGATAGGAATTCTCCACATGTGAAGTTTGCCGATGAAGCGATTTGCTTAGGACCACCACCTTCATCTGAATCCTATTTATTGGGAAATAAAATTATTCAAATTTCCAAAGACCTAGGAGTGGATGCAATTCATCCGGGTTATGGATTCTTGTCAGAAAATGAAAGCTTTGCTAAAGCGGTAGCGGAATCAGGACTAATTTTTGTTGGACCTTCTCCAGAAGCGATTCGAATTATGGGGAGTAAATTGGCAGCTAAGCAGGCAGTTGCTAAATATAATATTCCTTTAGTTCCCGGAACAGAAGAGGCAATTTCTGATATTGGAGAAGCTAAAAGAAGAGCCTTGGAAATTGGGTATCCTATCTTAATTAAAGCGAGTGCAGGAGGAGGTGGAAAAGGAATGCGGATTGTGGAGAACGAAGCTGAATTTGAGGAACAAATGCAGCGAGCAGTCAGTGAGGCTATATCTGCCTTTGGTGATGGTGCAGTTTTTATTGAGAAATTCATCACTTCTCCTAGACATATTGAAATCCAGGTACTAGGTGATCAGCATGGAAATGTGGTTCACCTATTTGAACGGGAATGCTCGATTCAACGTCGACATCAGAAAGTTATCGAAGAAGCCCCATCCGCTATTGTTTCAGAAGAAATGAGAAAAGCGATGGGTGAAGCAGCAGTCGGTGTGGCAAAAGCTTGTAATTACTATGGTGCAGGTACGGTGGAGTTTATCGTGGACGACCAGCTGAATTTCTATTTCTTAGAAATGAATACCCGATTGCAAGTGGAGCATCCAGTGACCGAAATGATCACCGGAAAAGATTTAGTCCGAGAGCAATTGAAAATCGCTTCAGGTCAAGCACTGGATTTTGCCCAAGAAGATTTGAAAATCCACGGACATGCTGTCGAAGTCAGAGTCTATGCGGAAGATCCTAAAAATAATTTTCTTCCTGACATCGGAACATTGGTTACCTATCAGCGACCACAAGGTCCTGGAATTAGAGTAGATGATGGATTTGAAGAAGGAATGACGATTCCTATTTATTATGATCCTATGATTGCCAAATTGATCACGCATGCAGCAGATCGGAATTCGGCGATTGATCGGATGATCCGTGCGATTGATGATTATAAGATTTCAGGAATTCAAACTACACTCGATTTTTGCCGATTTGCTTTAAATCATGAAGCTTTTCGTAGTGGCAATTTTGATACAAAATTTGTTGAAAAATTCTTTAATCCTGCAGTTCTGGATTCCACTTTTGAGGAAAAGGAGTTGGAACTTCTTTCAGCTCTGGCAATAGAGTTTTTTACAAATTCAGTGGAAAAGAAGGCTTCAACGGAAAAAAGCGATTCAATATCCGCTTGGAGAAAGAGATTAAATTAAAATGGCAGAAATTCTACCCATAAAAGGTTGGCGATATTCAGATTCTTTAGCCTCCCAAATCGAAAATCTAACTGCACCATTATTTGATGTGGTTTCTGCAAAGCAGCGGAAAATTCTCTATGAAAATCCTCTGAACAGCATTCATTTGTCTGTACCTAGAGGAGAGAATCCGGCCAAAGAAGCAGCGATTATACTCGCTAAGTGGAAAGCTGAAGGGGTAATAACTCAGGATGCCTTACCCGGGATTTACGTCTATTACCAATACTTCAGGTTATCAGGAGAGTATAAAGAGCGCTGTCGCAAAGGCTTTATTATTCAGGTCAAAGCCTATGACTGGAAAGAAAAAATGATACTCCGTCATGAAAACACAATAGTCTCTGCAGTGAATGATCGGATTGATCTTTTGAAACATTCCGAAATACAAGCCAGTCCAACCCATGGATTATATGAAGATCCGGACGAGCAATTGGAATCATATATGGATGCAGCGATCGAGTCACCACTCTATGAATTGGAGGATTACCAGGGAGTTCGAGAAGTAATCGGAGTGATTCATGATGCAGAAGTGATCAGTAAGTTTTTAAGTGTCCTTAAGGATAAACAAATCATCCTAGCAGATGGACACCATAGACTTGAAGGGGCCATAGAATATCGAAAAGCCATGAAGGACCAATTCCCGGACCATCAGTGGAAAGCCCATGACTATCATATGATGTATCTGACCAATACTTCAGGAAATCATTTGAAAATTCTCCCAACTCATCGGATTTTTTACGGTTTGGATATTTCTGAGCAGGAATTCTTGAAAAAATTAGAAGAATGGTTTGTAGTAAAGCCATTTGGTGATTCTGAGGAACTTGGGATTTATGCTTTTAATAAATCATGGTCTTTTGGATTAATGATCGGTGAAAAGGCCTACTTGCTACAACTTACCAAAGCAAATTTTGAAAAGTTCAATCAAGATCTCCCTTTTCCAGTCCGGAATCTTGACTTAGTAGTATTACATGAATTAGTGTTTACTCGAATACTGGGAATGGATTCAGAGAATCAGCGAAATTCCTCTCAATTGGTATATGAGCGGAATTTTCCTCGATGTATTCAAGAGGTAGAATCTGGAAAGGCTAGCTTTGCGATAATCACGCAGGAGATCGAGCTCAACCAAGTGATGGAAGTATGTAACTCAGGACATGTCCTGCCTCAAAAGTCTACCTACTTTTATCCCAAAGCATTGGGCGGTTTAGTATTTGCGAGTATTAATCAAAAAGAATTTGAATTTAACTATCAAGCCTATGTTCGGTA
>JAFMBQ010000397.1 GCA_017858365.1 Algoriphagus sp.
AACAAATATGAGTCCATCAATTGTTTCTTTTTCAATGGCCATATTCTTAATTAGATTTTCCGCTGCTTGATAACATAAGTCCGAAGCAGTGGTTTCATCGTCAGCAATACGTACTTGTTTAATACCTGTAGTCGCTATAATTTTTCGAACATCTTCAAGCCCATAAACAGAACTTAATGTTTCAAATTTTAAAATATCCTGAGGAACAACTGTTGAAATCCCAGAAATCGAAATATTTTTAAATACTGTTTCCAATTTAATTTCTTTTAAACATAACAAGTTCTACCTCCATCTAATATAATATCTTGACCAGTCATCCATTTACTTGCATCTGAAAGTAAAAAAGTAATACAATAAGCAACATCATCAGGCTCACCATATCCCAAAGGATACTTTTGTTCATCCAAAACAAGGGCTTCTTTAGTCAAATGTTGCCCTTCAGCATTATTGACCATTTCAGTTCGGACGATTCCAGGTGAAATTGTATTAACCCTTATATTTTTACTGGCCAACTCCTTTGCAAAAACTTTTGAGGTAGCTATTAAAGCTGCTTTGTTACCACAATAAAGTGAGCTCCCAATAATACCGAAGTGAGCAGCAATTGAAGCAAGTGACACAATTGACCCGTTAGAATTAATTTTCTTTTTCTTTACTAATGTTTGGGTTAAAAACAAAAAAGCATCATAATTTAAAGACCGCTCTCTTTCCAGAGATTCACGATTAATAAATTGTAAAGGAATACTATTTACTACACCTGCAGAATGAACAAAACCATCAATTATAGAAATATTCTCTACAATCATTTTTATATCCTCAAAATTTCTTAGGTCAGCCTTAATTGATACCACTTTTCCTTTTCCCAAAGTTTCCAGTTCTTCAAGTTTTACTCTGTTTCTTCCCACTACAAAGAGTGAACATCCTAAATTTATTAACAGTTTCGATGTTGCAAAACCAATTCCCGATGTCGCTCCTGTAATTAAAACTATTTTACTATTGACATCTAATTTATTGTTAAACATCATATGCTTTTATTTGTGAAAAATAATGTTCTTGAAACTCTTTTATCCTAAACTCTTCCTTATTTAGATATAAACCTTTATTACTTATTGATAATCCTTTTTGAACGTTCTGAATAATTTGTTTATCTTCATTTAAAATTTCATTACCAAAATTGACTATATCAGTATTTACAAAATCCTGATAATTTCTATATTCTTCCATATTCTTAATTTTACATTCAAAATAGCGGATCCGAAGATTGGTTACGAGGAAATCATTAGGTAAAGCATGACCAACATAAAAAGAAATACCTTCTGTTGATGAGATGAATAAATTTGGAAAAATAAATAAATGATAATATGAATCATGTTTAAATTCCCTATTATCAAGGTACATCAGCAATTTTTTTCTTTTCACTGAAATTCGATCTTTTTCTATAGGTAAATGGCCGGAGGAATTTCCGTTGAAAAATTCAAAGTTTATAAATGGTCTATGACCTAGTCCGAGGCGTTCTACTAACGAATTTTTATGAACTGCCAAACAATGATGGCACTCTAAAACATCCTCAACCAATAACTTCCAATTAGCTTTATGCAAGTTACTATCATAGGTAATTTTTTTTCCTAAGGCCTTTGATATTTCAATCAATTTATCATAAAAAATCCCCAATTGATCTTCAATTCTTTTTTTTGAATTCCCTACATTTACGAAAACAAACTCTCCTACAATCTGAACTTCATATTGGTCTAATGTCAAATCAGATTCCTTAGGTGTTTCAAAAAATTCTTTTAAAAAGGCATTAATTGGTTTACCTTCACTATTATAGGTCCAATTGTGGTATAAACACATTACTGGTCGTTTACCAAAATCATCCAAAAATATTTTATTAGCACGATGGCTACAAACATTTTTAAAAGCTCGAATTCCATCTTTGCCTGTATTAGTGACAAAATAAGAATTTTGACTATATTCAACAACGAAGTACCTAAATCGTTCTTCTAACTCAGATTTCATACAAGCAAATTGCCAATTAGCTTCAAAAACATCTAGAATTTCCTTATCGAAATATTCTCTAGTAGTGTAATGAACTGGTTTTAGTTTTTGAATCATATTATATATGAATTATTGGACACACAACCACATTTTTGGTTTCTATATACATGGCACCCCAGGACAAACCAACTCCAAACCCTGAAAAAATCATTTTCAATGACTTTTCTTGAATTTCATTTTGAATTTTATCTAGAATTGTAATGGGAATAGTAGCAGAAGCTGAGTTTCCATAATCGTGCAAGGAATATGGAACTTTTTCTACCGGCAGTTTTAATCGCTTACGAATCATCTCATTCAAAAACATGTTTGCCTGATGAAAAACAAAATAATCTACACTATCTGCATCTATATTATATTTACTAATTAACTGATTAACTGTTTTCGGAGCTGTTGATATTGCAAATGAAAACACATCCATTCCTATCATAATGGTATCGATACCTCTCAAACATACACCTTCACCTTTATCAACATATTTCAATGATTCTTCAGAAAAACGATTTCGATAACCACCGTCTTTTACCATAATATTTTTAAAACCGGAACCGTCATTCCCTAAGTCAAAAAACATATCCGATGCAGTTGTATCCAATTCAAAAGCTGTAGCTGTAGCAGCATCGGAAAATAACGGCTGAGTACTTCTGTCTTTTTTTGAGGCTTGTTTAGTTAATGTATCACCTGTTAATAAGACTCCTTTTTTTATCTGATGGGACTGCATTAATGAAGCTATCAAAAAATTGCCATAAATGTAACCGCTACATCCCAAAGGAACATCTAAACAAAGGCACGTTTTTTTTAATCCCAAACGATCCTGTAAAATAATACTTTGTAATGGCGAAACATATTCTGGGGTTTGGGTTATCACTATTAAAATTCCAACCTCATCTTTATCCCAGTTTAACAACTCCATTTGTTTGTTAAAAGCGGGTACAAATAAATCTGCCGTACAAGTACTCTCGTCAGCTATTCTTCTATAACGAACGCCAACAGTCTTTACATATTTCTCTGCATCATACAAATCGTTGAAAATGGGATTCATCAAATTGTCCTCTATATATGCTGGTGCAGCACCAATAATAGAACTTAATTTCACCCCTTTTACCGTAAACATTATGCTGTAGCAATGTTGTGTAAATCTTCAAGAGTAACAGAATTTTTTATCTGATCACCAGATATTTTCTTATTTAGATTCATATCAAAATGTGCAATCAAAGATAACGCAGTTAATGAATCCCACTCATCTAACTCTTTAAAATTAGTTTCTAGTGTCATTAAAGAAATCTCTGTTTCCATAAATACTTCTTCTTGTAATTCTATTATAAAATTTTCTGCTGTCATAATTATTTATTTTTTAAAATTTTTGTTTCATTGCTGGAACACCAAAATACACCCCGTTATCTTTTATACTTTTGAACAAACAAGAATGCAAATTTAGAGTGTTTCCATTTCCTATTGTTACGTTCTGAATAATTGACGAGTTCAAATTAAATGTATTTAAATTTCCTATTTTTACACATCCTGAGATTGATGTTCTGGGGCCAAACAAATTAAAATCGCATATTGTCACATCATGGCCAAAACCTGATGACCCATTAAATATATTGAAATTTCCGATTGAAATATTACAAGTAAACATCACATGATCCGCAATAATATTACCAAAACCAATGTTATTGGAATTATCAAAATTAACTGATGGATGAATTATATTAGCAAAAACAAAATTTTTCTCTTTAAGTTTTTCAACAATTGAAAGCCTTACATTATTGTTGGCTATTGCTATACAAATGTTTTTCACATCGAAATTATCAGCTATTAAGTCACTAAGATTACCAAGAACTTTCAATCCATAAATTATCTCATGATTAAGAATCATAGGATTATCATCTATAAAGCCTACAATTCTATAGCTTGGTTTAATTTTATTAATTGACTTTATATAATAGGCTACTTCTTTCGCTAAACCACTTGCTCCTATTATTAAGATATCTTGCATATTTTTTTTCATTTTTAAATGCTTCCGTCATTACAGATGTATTTTAAGAAACATCCTCCTGAGCCATTATTCTCTTCAGAGTAATCCATAGAATCTTCAAATCCAACAAAAAAGACATATTATCCACGTACCAGACATCGTATTCAAACTTTTTCCTCCAGCTTATGGCATTTCTTCCGTTTACCTGAGCCCAGCTGTGATACCGGGTGTCACATTGTGACGGCGACGCTGCACTTCATTGTACGGAG
>JAFMBQ010000398.1 GCA_017858365.1 Algoriphagus sp.
AATTCCTATGGATCGCGAAGGGGAAATGACGAAGTGATGGTTCGAGGTACTTTTGCCAACGTGCGCATCAAGAACCAACTCAGTGAGCAGGAGGGAGGCTTTACCAAATACATACCCGATGGTAAAGAGATGAGCGTCTACGATGCATCTGTGAAGTACCAGGAAAAAAATATTCCACTGATAGTTTTAGCTGGGAAAGAATACGGATCTGGTTCTTCAAGAGATTGGGCTGCCAAAGGCACCACTTTATTAGGGATCAAAGCCGTGATTGCTGAAAGCTACGAACGCATTCACCGAAGTAATCTGGTTGGCATGGGAGTACTTCCGCTGCAATATTTACAAGGGCAAAGCGCAGAATCTCTGGGGATAACAGGAAAGGAACAATTCTCAATTTTAGGGATTGAGGAAGGGTTGACTCCAGGTCAAAAACTTAAGTTGGTGGTCAAAACTGAGGATCAAACCCGTGAATTAGAAGTTATTTCTCGACTTGATTCACGAGTGGAGATTGAATATTACACCCATGGTGGGATTCTCAACTATGTATTGAGAGACTTCTTGAGGGAATAGAATATTACAGCTTTTGGAAAATTTATTGATTTGGCTGAGCTCAAAATGAATTGGAATTTGCATTCGATACTATTTGAATCTTTCTTTGGTCATCGAGTCGATAAATTTTCTTTTTTCTAGGACAAGCAGACTTAAATATCACTTCTCTGGTTGATTTCAATATATGCCAACAGATTGTCCTTATAGTACTTAGCCATTCTAAACATTGATTTGATGGCATTTCCCCTAATTAATTATCCACTCTGGTCAAAAGTCTTGCGGTATCTTATTAAAAATCATGGGAGGGAATTTGAAATTTTGAAAAGAGGGATAAAATCCCTCTTGTAGAATTCCTACTCTTTTATCCCTTGAGATTAATCCTATTTTTGTGATTCAAACCTTGAAATTTAAAAATGAAATCCATAAATCCGACCACCACACCAGCTTGGGACAGACTTACTGATCTGGCTGAAAAATACAAAGACCTTCAAATCATCTCTCTTTTCGATAAAAGGGAACGATTCGAGCGCTACAGCATAAAGCTGGATAACATGTTGGTGGATTTTTCCAAAAATCGAATCAATGATGAAATTATGGATGCATTGCGGTATTTGGCTGAAGAAACTAAGTTACATCAGGCTATCGAATCTATGTTTGGCGGAGCGCATATCAATCAAACAGAAGGCAGAGCTGTACTTCATACTGCTCTTCGCAATAGAAGTGGCCATGCAGTCTATACCGATGGTAAAGATGTGATGCCAGAAGTGAATGTAGTTTTGGCTCAAATGAAAACCTTCGCTGATCAAGTCAATCAGGGCAAATGGCTTGGATACTCCGGTAAACCCATAAAATCATTGGTAAATATTGGGATTGGAGGATCTGATCTAGGTCCGGTGATGGTGACTGAAGCACTTAAGCCTTATCAAGCTGCCAATTTGGAAATCTTCTTTGTCTCCAATGTCGATGGAACTCATATTGCTGAGACCCTGAAAAAAGTTGATCCTGAGACAACTTTGTTTTTTATCGCCTCTAAGACGTTTACCACGCAAGAGACGATGACTAATGCACATACGGCAAGAAATTGGTTTCTGGAGCATTCGAAAGAGGAATCAGCTGTTGCTAAGCATTTCGTAGCACTATCTACCAATCTCAAAGGAGTAGAAGCATTCGGGATTGATCCGCAAAATATGTTTGCTTTCTGGGATTGGGTTGGAGGGCGCTATTCTCTCTGGTCTGCAATAGGGTTGCCGATTGCATGTGCGATAGGTTTTTCCAATTTCGAAAAGTTGCTTTCTGGAGCACATGCCATGGATGAGCATTTCCACCATTCTCAATTCAATCGAAATATTCCCGTTTTGCTGGCTTTAATTGGTATTTGGAACACCAATTTTCTTGGGGCAACCTCTGAGGTGATTCTCCCTTATGATCAGTACATGCATCGATTTGCGGCCTATTTCCAGCAGGGGAATATGGAAAGCAATGGTAAATATGTGAGCCGCTCAGGAGAAAAAGTGAATTATACGACGGGTCCAATCATCTGGGGAGAGCCTGGAACCAACGGGCAGCATGCGTTTTATCAATTGATTCATCAAGGCACTCACTTGATCCCTTGTGATTTTATTGCCCCGGCCATTTCCCATAACCCAATAGGAGATCATCATCAGAAATTACTCTCTAATTTCTTTGCTCAAACTGAAGCCTTGATGAAAGGTAAGTCACTTTCCCAAGTCCGTGAGGAAATGACTAATGCTGGCAAATCTGAAGAGGAAATCGATCATATTGCGCCACACCGAGTTTTTGAAGGAAATCGACCAACTAATTCAATTTTGGTAAAACAAATCACCCCATATTCGCTGGGAATGCTCCTTGCGATGTATGAGCACAAAATATTTGTACAGGGAGTAATCTGGAATATTTTCAGCTTTGATCAGTGGGGAGTGGAGCTTGGGAAAGTTTTAGCAAATGGAATTTTACCTGAATTAAAAGATCAAAGCGAAGTTGCATCACATGATGGTTCGACAAATGGCTTGATCAATGCCTATAAAAAAATGAGATAATGTATTAGAGCCGCTGAAGATTTTCAGCGGTTTTTTTTTTATAAATCTATGTTAAAGCTCCAAAAAAGGTCAGGCGACCATCCGGATTTTGCAGGTTTGGTTTTATTCTTGGATGCATATTTGGCAGAAAAGGATGGGAGAGACCATGACTTTTACAATCAGTATAACGGAATATCCACAATCAAGTATGCATTGGTTGGTTACAACGAAAATAAACCTGTGGCATGTGGGGCAATCAAAGAATTTGAAACAAAAGCCATGGAAGTAAAGCGGATGTTTACACTGCCTGAGTATCGAGGAAAAGGTATCGCTAGACAGCTTTTAGCCGAATTAGAAAGCTGGGCAGCTGAGCTTGGTGCAAACCGAGTTGTGCTCGAAACAGGCAGAAAGCAGGTGGAAGCGATCAGCTTATATGAACGAAGCGGCTACAGACGAATTCCCAACTATGGTCAGTACATAGGCATAGAAACCAGCGTTTGTTATGAAAAGCCACTCTAGCTTGAGAACTTTTAGATTATTTCAAGATTTTAAATCCAACTGCTTCTATTCCTGAGAGTTGGTCTTCTCGCATGTATTGAAGTAAGGTGATGCTGCTTGTTCTCGGGTTAAGTTGGAAAGGGATCGTATCATATTTTGTGATTGTATTCCCAAATCCTTTCCCAAGGGGTTTTCCTGATTTGGAATCGAAAAGTGGCATATTCACCAACCTATTTTCCAAAATCAGATTCGAAGAATCCTTTGAAATGATTCGCACATAGCAATTCGAGAACTTATAGGATTCATTAAATCGAATTGCTATTAGGCTTGTTCGAGAAGCTAAATCCAAAGAATTCAAGTCAAAATTGATACTATCTGTGGCATTCCATGCTGCTGAGTCTAAGCCTTTGAATTCTTCAAAGATCCGATCGCCGGAACAGGAGTTCAATCCAAGGATCAAGAAAAGTAACCCAATTATTCTCAGTTTATTCATTGGAATTGTCATTCGGATTTGGTCCTTGATTCCTTCTTGGCGGAAATTTCCTTTTTTCTTGAGGTTTTTGCTCTCCCGATTTATTCTCAGCTGCTGGCTTAGGTTTTTGACCGGCAACATTTTGGCGAGCAGGTTTCCCAGGATTGTTTTGAGATGGAGCTTGATTTCCCTGAGGTGAAGGCTGATCTCTCTGAGTTTTTGATTGGTCCTGCTCACTCTGCGGCTTCTGGCTACGGTTTTTATTTTTATTTCTACGCTTTTGCTGCTGGTCGGCAGGTTTAGGTCGGTTGGTATTATCTGAATTAGCAGTGGTGTTTTCTGCTTTTGCTTGTTCTGGTCTAGGACTAGCCTCGGTGTTTCGAGAATTTCTAGGCTTCTTCTTTTTAGGATTTTTCTTGGCAAACTTCTGATCCAACATTTCCAATTCTAGCGTGGACTTCGCCGCCAGATCTTCTAAATCGGTTGCTTTATCTACCTGAAGATTGAAAACCTTAATTCCTTTTTCATTCAATTCCTGAATCTCTTTCACCCGATCGCAAGAGATGGTATGCCAATCATTTTCATTATTATAGCTGAACCACATCAGTTTTCGGAAGATATCCGTCTTCTGCAATTTTGCCAGACCTGATTCAGTCATCAGTGCACGATCTACATTTGGAATATCCTTAATGGCATCCATATAGGTATCTAGCTCATAATTCAAGCAGCATTTTAATCTGCCGC
>JAFMBQ010000399.1 GCA_017858365.1 Algoriphagus sp.
GCCGGCAAACAAGCCCACAGCCACAGAAGCCATAATGATAAAGCTTCTGGTTCTGTTTCTCCAAACGTTACGCCATGCGAGTTTTAGATTCATGGGTTTATTTTTTCATTGCTTTGACCGGATTTAGCCGGGCTATTTTTACAATCGGGTAAAGAGAAAGGATCAATGCAAGAGTTAAGACGATTAATCCTTGAGTCAGGAAAATCTTTGGATCAGTTGAGGTCGGAAAAATCGCTTCAAAACCAAATTCCTCATACACATCTGCTAGTTCGCCCTTAAACCGAATCGGATATCGGGATAAATAGAAGACGATCGGAATACTGGCCAGAATCCCAAAAATGCAACCGCTTACTACGGTTAAAATGGATTCAATCATTAGCAGTTGCATCAGTTTAACCTTTTTCATTCCTATAGCGACTAACATCCCCATTTCGTATTTCCGCTCCACCATCATCATGAGTAGCGTTCCGATGATCCCAAAACCTATCAACATATACAAAACTCCCTGAATAATGACAATGCTCCCTTTGTCTGTCTTGATATGTTGAATCACCTCAGGCATCATTTCCTCCCAGGTCATCGATTCAAAATTTTCTCCCAAAGTACTTTGAATACTCGCGGCTGTCGGATCTAGAATATTCGGGTTTTCTAAACCAATGACGTAAGAAGTGAGCATGTGCTCAGCGGCGTAAAGTTCTTGTGCTGCCGGAAGTGAAAGGTAAAGTGATTGATCATTCAGATCTGGTGATCCAAATTTCAATATTCCTTTGATGTGATATTTTCCAACAGCCATGGCCCCGTGATATCCTTGTCCAAATAAGACGAGTGTATCCGAAAGATTGAGTTTCAGTCTTCTGGCAAGTCCCTCAGCCAATAAAACACTTTTGTCATTTTTGATGAGGTATTCCCCCTTGATGACTTTATTTCTCAGATCAGTGATAGAATTTTCCTTATCAGGATCAATTCCGATCACCATGCACCCTTTCGTCAGCGAGTCAGAGGATGCCAAAGCAAAAGATTCCAACCTCGGGGCTACTGCTGTAACATTGTTTTGTTGGAGGATTTTGGATTCAAGTTGATCCGAACCTTCAAAGGTGTTGTCGAGGATTTGTTCGTCCCAATAGCCTTCTTTATGCACCTGAATGTATCCACTGTAGAAGCTTACCACATTTTTTATCAAATTATCAAAAACTCCATCCTGAAGACTGTTGGTCAAAACCGAAAGAATAACCGCAAAAAAAACGGCAGCCATTGTGATGGTCGTCCGGTTTCGGTTTCGCCACATATTCTTCCAGGCAAATTTGATCAGCCACATGTCAGTTCAGGTTTCGCATTTTATTCATTGTGAAAAAAACGTCCTCAATGGGATAGTCGAATTGGATTTTCTTGTAAATAATTTCGGTTTTTTGGTTCTTTTTATCCGCAGGAACCATCACCAATCGCGTCGGAATCAAGCGACCATCCATCTCTTGTATGTCAAAGGCATCCATCGTATTCACCAGAAACCCATCTTCATCATAGAATCGGGAATGAAGTTCTAAAAAATCCTTTTTGTCGATGCAGACAATCAGCTTTCCCCAAACCAACGCTGCCTCAGGTTTGGGAATCATTTGGATAATGTAAGTATCCCGATTGCCAATTAATGTGTCGCCAACTATTGAGTGGGTATAATCTTCAACAATGGAAGATTCTTTGACAAGGTCATCGTTGGTGAAATCTGTTCCCATCCAACTTTGACTCATCATGGATGGGGGAAGTTTGATGGAGCGCTCCACAGTAGGAAGCCAATTCCAGACTTCCTTTTTTCGTTTGAGAAATACCGTTCCTTTATCTTTTGCGGGTGCCTGAATGAGAATCATGGCATAGTCATTTCCTTTCATCCAAGTTTTGACAGTCATCTCCCGAGTCCAGGTTGGTCGGGTAGTTTTGATGGTCATTTCTGCCTGCGAGGTTTTTCCACGCATTTTTTCATCTGCTTTTTTGACAATTTCGATGGCCTCTTGCGCAAAAATTGAGGGAATCAATGCCAAATAAAAAATAAAAAAAAGTAACAGGCTTTTATAGACTTTCATCTGCTCTGGATTAGAATAGAAGTTAATGAATTTCTATAAAAAATTCAAAATCTGGCATCTAGCAGGACACCTCCAAGTCGTCGCTCCGCTGCTGGAACTATTCTTACGAGCAAGGAAGGAAGTCCCTTAGGCATTCATTCTAAGCCTCAATCTTAAAAGTCATTCGATTGATTTTTATATGTTTGGGAAATAGAATTATCCTTCCCTTTGCTTTTGATTCCAACCTATGTTTTTAACTAGTATCTCAGAGATCAGTACCACTTCATGGATTCTTAGTTTTTTAGCCGCTTTTGTGATCGGATTGTCCAAAGCTGGAATCAAAGGAATAGCAATTATCAATGTGACTTTTATGGCGATAGCCTTCGAAGCCAAGCAATCCACTGGAATAGTATTACCCCTTTTGGTGGTTGCAGATGTGTTTGCTGTGATCTATTACAATAGACATACGCAATGGAAATATGTGGCCAAATTCCTTCCCTGGATGATTTTAGGGATTATCCTGGGAAGTTGGGTCGGTATGGACCTTCCTGTGCAAACCTTTAAAATCGGTATGGCTATCATTATCTTCCTAGTCTTGGGTATTATTATTTGGTGGGATCAGAAAAAAGTGGAGAAGGTACCCACTCACTGGGCCTTTGCCAGTGGTGTTGGGACTTTGGCGGGCTTTACGACCATGGTTGGTAACTTGGCCGGTCCTATATCTAATATTTATTTTTTAGCTATGCGTCTGCCCAAAAATCAATTTATTGGCACCGCAGCCTGGCTTTTCCTAATCATCAATGTTTTCAAATTACCCTTTCATTTTTTTATTTGGGAGACCATCTCCAAAGAAACTCTCCTACTGGATGTGAAGTTGATTCCGGGAATTATCCTAGGGTTTGTGCTGGGAATCAAGCTAGTAAAAATGATCAATGAAGCATTTTTTAGAAAGATGATATTGGTATTGACAGCTTTGGGAGCTATCATCATTCTATTTAAATAAGTTGATTGCAGCTTCCGCCTAGGGATAGAATGCTTACTGGATCGAAGCTATTCTCCTCGGAGTAGAATCTTAACCTAAGCACAGTTTTTAACTACGCTTCATTATTTTTCAGGATTTGAATTCCCCTACCTAACCTATTTCTCATAGCTTACGAACAGCTATTTGAGATTTATAATTTTGATCTTACCAAAGCTTAGTCTACGATAGTAGCCGGGAATAGCGACCTTTTTTTACTTTCCAAAGATTCCCACCCAAACCCTGATCTCAAAAATTTATAACTCCCTGAACCCTTTCCTCTGCCCCGCCAAACTAAGAATCCCAGCCTGTAATGGCTAGCGCATTTAATAAGTCATAGAATTCACAGAAATCCTGGAATTTTAAGCATGGTATGTTCTTTGCACCTTTACGGGTAATGCAACACACTGTAAAAATTTTTGCGGGGGCATTCTTCCTCCTAGTTTTCGTAGGATTTTCTTGGAAATCGACTCAGGTACCTTCCCCATCTAAAAAATCTCCGGCCTTTTCTGCCGGGATCAACACCAGTATTAAAAAAGCTTTTCTCGAGGTTTGGCAGCATTACAAGTCGCTGCATCGCTATGGATTTGAAGTGATCCAAACGAACTTGACCTCCTCTACCATGCAAGCCCAGCCGGTGATCAATCTCAGTCAGGTTTTCAGTAGTAAGCGCGGATATAAATTAGATGTGGCCGAAAAAGTCTTGGACTCCGGTGAACTGAACGTAGCCGATCTGCCTGAAGAAGTTTTGAGGGGCTGGTTTGCGCATGAATTAGGGCATATCATCGATTATGAAAACCATTCAAATCTCGGCATGATCGGCTACGGAATCCGCTATTCGCTCTCTGATCGCTACAAGCGTGAGCGCGAACATGAAGCGGATAGTATTGCGATCCGGCATGGCTTTAGAAAAGAGATTATAGCTGCCAAAAAGTACCTTCTGGAAAACGAATTTATTTCCAGTGATTACCAGAATCAGATCAAGAAGTACTACATGTCTATACGTGGAGCTGAGCTTTGCCCGGATGAACTTGGAGCTATATTACCCAAGGTGAAGCTCAATTTATAAACTCCAGTAGCGACTTCATTTTTTCAGCTTTCATGACTTTTGGGGTTTTGGTTTGGCCACCTTTCTTATTGGTCTGGGCCAAATAATCGGTGTATAGTACTTTGGAGATGACTTTTACGGAAATGTCCTTGAGCGCTTTTGATCGTGCTACTGCGTAA
>JAFMBQ010000400.1 GCA_017858365.1 Algoriphagus sp.
CAGGATCTGATGTGGCTTTAGCCAAATTCTCCACCTTCCGGGTGAAGTATTGGCGTTTGACTAAGCTTAGTCCGCGAAAGCAATCGGGATCATCTACGTTTTTTGGGATTTATTATCCTTTTGAATAGCTCAAAAGTACTTCCGAAATACCTCCTCCGTGAAAACCTATCAAACCTAGGGTAGTTATCTGGGCTACGCAAGCCCCACACCTTAAAAGCGCTCACTAAATCACCTGATCAATACTGTTTTTCCTTAGGCATAACACACTGATAGTATTGCAAATAGGAATTGATTTGAAAAAATCTATCCAATCTTGTAAGAAATGGACTATCACTACCTACTAACTTATTGACAATTCGCCTGATGACTGAGCAGCAACAAACAGACCTCTTTACTGATTGGTTGGAAAACCACTCTGAGGGATAAAAGGAGACTGGATTAGCGATAAAAATTAAGGTCATTGCACTGCTAAATTGCAATGACTTTTTGTTGGTTTCTACTCAGCGCAAAGAGCGACAAGCGGAATCAGAAGGGTCCAAGACTGAAGACCTTCCCTCCCATTTGACAGGCTTGAACCGCATGATTTTCTGCCATTAGTGGATTAGGATTGATTTTTTTGGATTCTGCTTTTTATCCTTTTTACTTTGTTTTGGCTTTTATTTTCCTTACCATTTGTTCGATTTCGGAAATATATCCGGCACTCAGCCCTGTAAATTCACTCACAAACGCTTTGCAAATCTTCGATTTTGCTTGAGTGACCTGTGTCATCCTCATAAAAACTATAGTCTCAATTATGCGATCCAAAACGAGCTACAATTGCCTCCTTCTTTTCCTTTTTATCCTACTTATACCTAAGCATCAGGTTTTCGCCCAAGATGAAATCGCATCCTCTGATACCTTGATCGTGGGTGTGGCAGGAACTCAGCCTTTTGTGTTTCCGAATGCAAAGGAAAATAAGGGGATAGCAGTAGATCTATGGGAAGAATTGGCTGCCAAAAAGGGCTGGATTTATAGTTACCACTATTTTGATCAGGTAGAAGAAGCGATCAGCGAGCTGGAAAAGGAAAGACTAGATGTATTGGTAGGTCCAATTAGTATCACTTCTTCCCGACTTGAAAATTTACAGTTCTCCCAACCCTTTTATAACTCAAGCCTGGGCATAGTATCCAGGTCGGATGAACTTACCTTTTGGCAGAAAATCAAGCCTTTCTTCAGCATAAAACTAGTAATCGCAGTGGGGATATTTTTATTCATTCTAGCCATGGTAGGTTCTCTGCTATGGATAGCGGAGCGGAAGAATTCCCCTCAGCAATTCCCAATGGATCCTATTAGCGGGATTGGCAATGGAATGTGGTTTGCCGTAGTCACGATGAGTACAGTGGGCTACGGGGACAAGGCTCCGGTTACGTTTTGGGGAAGGATAATCACAGGGACTTGGATCATTGTCTCCATCATTTTTGCAACTTCTATGGTGGCGGGAATTGCGAGTACTTTGACTTTAAATTCTTTAGGTTCTTCCTCTGTATACAACATAGAGCAACTATCCAATAAAAAGGCTGCAAGCCTGGTAGGATCTCCATCTGTCACTTTTTTAAAAGAAAATAGAGCCAAAGTCATCGATTCCAATACACTGGAAGAAGCGATGGATAAGCTTATGAATAAGGAGGTAGAGGCTGTAGTTTACGATAGACCTCAGCTACTGCATTATATCAAGGAACATCAGCATGAAAATCTTTTTCTCGCCAAAGCCGAATATTTCAAGCAAGGATACGGATTTGCCTTTCCTCTCGATTCACCTATGCTTTATGAATTCAACCGGGCTTTGCTTGAGTTTGCTGAGAGTCAAGAAACTGAAAAAATAGTAAATAGATACTTGGAAAAAGATGAGTAGTTGAGTTGTATTTACAGAATGAAGATTAGGAGATTAGAGAATAAGAGATTGAGAGATAAAAAGCTATGTGAACTATGTAATCTATGCGGCTCAAAAATAAATCTCTGTTGACTTCCTTGTATTCTCTGAGCCTCTGTGGTGAAAAAATAAATTCGCTTCCATCCTCCCGCACCTGTGTCTCATTTCCAAAATAAAATCCTGCGCGGGAGGGAATAATTCCTCACTCCTCCTTACCCCGGGTTGAAACCCGGGGCTATATATATGCCGCTCCTATGGAGCTGATTCTAAATCAGAATTGAAGTGATTTTTCAATCCACCAAGGCCGACAAGTATTTGAAATCTTACAATTTTTTCGAAAATTCAAAAGCTATGTGTCTATGTTTTCTATGTGGTTCAAAAAAAATCTCTGCGCAAACTCTGTGGCCTCTGCGCCTCTGTGGTAAAAAATAAATTCGCTTCCATCCTCCCGCATCTACATCCCTTTTCCAAACCGAAATCCTGCGCGGGAGGGAATAATTCCTCACTCCTCCTTACCCCGGGTTGAAACCCGAGGCTACAAACAGATCGCTCCTTTGGAGCTTCAATATAAAGTCAACATTCAAACAGCTTTCAAATTTTTGAAAATTCAAAAGCTATGTTTTCTATGTTTTCTATGTGGTTCAAAAAAAATCTCTGCGCAAACTCTGTGTACTCTGTGTCTCTGCGGTAAAAAATAGATTCGTTTCCATCCTCCCGCACCTACATCCATTTTCCAAAATAAAATCCTGCTCGGGAGGGAATAATTCCTCACTCCTCCTTACCCCGGGTTGAAACCCGGGGCTATATATATTCCGCTCCTATGGAGCTGATTCTAAATCAGAATTGAAGTGATTTTTCAATCCGCTACTGCGGACAAGTATTTAAAATCTTTCAATTTTTCGACTTTTCGAAAATTCAAAAGCTATGTTTTCTATACTTTCTATGTGGTAAAAAAGACACCCTTTATCTCCTCCGTGAAAACCTCCGTGTACTTGGTGGTTAAAAAGACTTATTTAAACAAAACGACACTTCAAGTACTTGATCTTTTCGCCTTTGTCCGAAAAAATCTTCTCATAGCGCGTCTGAATCCCGAAGTGATCATCCTTCCATTCGCTTTGGTAAAAGTCATGGGTAAAGCCAAGCAGCTCGATATCTGCTCGATTTTGAAATAGCTCAAGTGTGTAATCAAATAAGCCGGTATTGTCAGTCTTGAAATGGATAATCCCGTCTTTCTTCAACATGGGTTTATACATTTCCAAAAAGCGAGGGGAAGTTAATCGACGTTTTTCATCACCATCTCTGGGATAGGGATCAGGGAACGTGATCCAAAGTTCAGAAACCTCATCTGCAGCAAAGGATTTGTCTATTAATTCGATTTGAGTTCTTAAAAAAGCCACATTCGTAATGCCCTCTGCGGTGGCAGTCGAACTTCCCATCCATATTCTACTTCCTTTGATATCTACTCCAATAAAATTCTGCTGGAGAAAGTTACGGGCTAGGCCCACAGTAAACTCTCCTCTTCCGCAGGCGAGTTCTACCACAAGTGGATGATCATTTTGGAATTGGGTATCGTTCCAGTTGCCTTTTATCGTTTCAAAAAGAGGCTTGCCTGCTTGGACTACGTTAGGATTCGCTTCATTTTCTTTGAAGTGAACCAATTTATTTCTGCTCATTTATAGGTCTTCGATTTCTGCGACCACAAAAGTACTCCCTCCTATAAAAATTAGATCATCTGACTTGGCTTTTTTTCTGGCGAAGTGAATTGCCTCGTTGATATCAGGAATTACCCGACCTTTGAGATGGAATTCCAACGCTATTTTAGCTAATTCTTCAGCCGGCATCGCTCTTGGGATTTGCGCTTGTACGAAAATGTATTTGGCAGATCGGGGAAACATCTCCAAGATTTTACGAACATCTTTATCATTCACCATTCCGATGATCATCCAAAGCTGATTGAAGCTGTACGAATGCAATTGCTTCACTATTTCCTTTATCCCAGATTCATTGTGACCAGTATCCGCAATCATGAGCGGGTTTTGAGCTAAGGTTTGCCATCTCCCTTTTAAATGGGTCAAGCTGGATACCTTGCTGAGACCTGACAGAATTGCTTTCTCTGGAATATCCCAACCAAGTGTTTTTAAAACATCGATTGACTCAAGTATTCCGGGTAGGTTAAACCGCTGGTAATTCCCGATCAGATCGAGTTCAATTTTCAGATTCTTGGAAGATTTGCTTGCCAAATAGTTGGCTTTTCCCTCCACAAGCTTGGAATCAGAAATGGACCACACCTGATCCGCAAAGGTAATAGGAGAATCCCCAGATGTGGATTTCTCCAAGAAGACTGTTCTAGTCTCTGGCTGAGTTTCACTGATCACTACAGGAATG
>JAFMBQ010000027.1 GCA_017858365.1 Algoriphagus sp.
AATCGCACCTGCAGAAGTTCCAGATACTTTTGTGGGAACGATTCCAACTTCAGCAAGGGCCTTAAGCACTCCCAAATGAGAAATACCTCTAACTCCTCCACCCGAAAGGGCTAGCCCTATTTTCAATTTAGATTTCATCCAGTCTGAAAGTTTGATCTAATCTTACGCCTCTATCCGTCATTTTCACTGTGCAGCATTCATTTTCTCCATCGTGCTCTAAAAATAAGATATACTCCTCACGAGCTGCCTCTTCCAAGAATTTAGCTTTTTCATCCATGGTCATCAAAGGTCTAGTGTCATAGCCCATCACATAAGGCAATGGAATATGACCAACCGAAGGAAGCAAATCAGCCATAAAAACAACCGTTTTTCCTTTATACTGGATTTTTGGAAGCATCTGCTTATCCGTATGACCATCCGCAGTAATGAAATCAAAATCAGGAACAAAGTTTTTAGATTTCAGATCCAAAAATTCCACTTGACCGATTTCCTGCATTGGCAAAATATTATCCGATAAGAAAGATGCCTTCTCCCGAGGATTAGGAACTGTCGCCCAATTCCAATGATCCTGATTACTCCAATAGGTTGCCCTGGGAAAAGTTAATTCAAATTGACCATGAGATCCATATTTCACCCCTCCACCACAGTGGTCAAAATGAAGGTGAGTCAAGAAATTATCTGTAATCTGAGTAGGGCTAACTCCTAATTTTCCCAAATTTTTATCCAAAGAGTCTTCTCCATGGAGGTAATAATGAGA
Source organism: Algoriphagus sp. (assembly GCA_017858365.1). Taxonomy (GTDB): domain Bacteria; phylum Bacteroidota; class Bacteroidia; order Cytophagales; family Cyclobacteriaceae; genus Algoriphagus. Next base: position 758 of record JAFMBQ010000027.1, read on the forward strand.
GAAAAATTTAGCGTCTTGTTTATTTCCTATCCCATTGTCAATAAGAATAATCCGTTCTCCAGAGACTACTAGAAGTGAGCGCATGGCCCAAGTACAAAGATTATTCTCATCTGCGGGATTAGTTCGGGACCAAAGCGACTTGGGTATTACTCCAAACATCGCTCCACCATCCAATTTGAAAAACCCTGTATTTACTGTGTACAATTCCATTTTTACCAAGAAAAAAGCCCGGGCTTAAAGAAAGTCCGGGTTTATGTTTTTTTATTCTACTACTACGCCCATGGCGCAGAACTTATCGATTCGCTGCTCAATTCGCTTTTCAGGCTTTACTTTATCTAATTCTTTTAAAGCTTGAGTGATTGCATCTTTGATTGTGCCTGCCATCCATTTCATATTACGATGTGCTCCACCTAGAGGCTCTGGAATAATTCCATCAATCAAGCCATTGCCTTTCATGTCCATAGCGGTAAGCTTTAAGGCTTCGGCTGCTTGCTCCTTGTAATCCCAAGATCTCCAAAGAATAGATGAACAAGATTCTGGAGAAATCACTGAATACCAAGTGTTTTCCAACATGAATACTCGGTCTCCAATGGCAATGCCCAAAGCTCCACCTGACGCACCTTCACCGATAATGATACAAATCACCGGTACTTTGAGCATAAACATTTCCTTAAGGTTTCTGGCAATTGCCTCCCCCTGACCCCTTTCCTCAGCTTCCAGCCCTGGAAATGCACCCGGAGTATCAATTAAGGTTACGATTGGTTTGCCAAACTTCTCAGCCATTTTCATTAGGCGAAGTGCCTTCCGATAGCCTTCAGGATTAGCCATACCAAAGTTGCGCTCTTGACGCTGTTTGGTATTTCTGCCTTTTTGCTGACCGACAAACATTACAGTTCTGCCATCAATATCACCAAGGCCTCCGATCATTGCCTTATCATCCTTCACGTTTCGATCGCCATGCAATTCTACAAAATCAGTAGTAATCTCATAGATGTAATCTAAAGCGTAAGGTCGATCTGCATGTCGGGAAAGCTGCACTCGCTGCCAGCGAGTCAGGTTTTGAAAAGTTTCTTTCTTCAAGGCTAAAATTTTTTCTTCCAGCGATTCAATATCTGGAGTTAAATCAATATTTCTACCCTTTGCCAACTCTTTCATTTCTTGGAGTTTTTGCTCCAAATCAGCGATGGGTTTTTCAAATTCTAAAACCATATTGGTGTTTTTTTAAGAAGAACAAAGATAAGAAATATCCCTTTGTGAAAAACTCTTCTCTTGAATAGAAGGGAAAATCGGCCAAATGAAAATTATTTACCTGAATAATAAACACATAAGCCTTTTGACTGAAAAATATTCTGGAAGGGTATTGCGAGAAATACTGAAATACCTACATTTGCATCACTTCTAACGAGAAGATCATCTGAAAAGATAACAACAGGGTAAAACCTTAAAGATAATGGAGTGGTAGTTCAGCTGGTTAGAATGCCTGCCTGTCACGCAGGAGGTCGCGGGTTCGAGTCCCGTCCATTCCGCTTAAAGCCTTAGAGAAATCTAAGGCTTTTTTGTTTTTTAGACTTTTTGAAATCACCATTTTTTCCAATTTCAGGAATTTGTGATTAACAGAGTTTCTAATTCTTTATATTTTTCAACCTACTTAGATATTATCCTACCAGCTCAGCTTGAATTCTAAAAGGAATTCAGTCATTGGACAATCCCTAGTCTTGAGTTGAAATAAAAAAATTATTTTTTTTATAAATCCAACTCCCAACTTTAGCTCGTATCTCTCTTTCGTTAAAATGATTAAATTCTACTGATAAAACATTGGACTTAATTTGAGTGTTTTACAGCCAGAAATATTTTCTTCGAAACGGCTTACTGATTTCCGATTCCAGCTCTTCATGAATAGCAACATTTCTGAAAATATTGAAGTAAAAGATAAAATAGCCCTGATGGTTTATGGAAAAACTCCATGCATACAGGCCAAACAAAAAAGACTTTTTGGTGCTAAGAATAGAAAGGAATCCTATCAGCTTTTTGAGCAACTCAACCAACATGCCCAAGTAATCTCATCAAATTCTAACCTTGAAACTATTTGGATTTACGATCATGAGGTAGCTGGAAGCTCATTCGGAACACGGTACTCGAAGGCTTTTGAGTTGATATTTGAACAAGGATATGATTTTATTATTTCTATCGGAAATGATATCCCCGGCCTCAATGAATCTCATATACAACTTGCTGCTTCAAGGTTTGAAAATCATAAAGCCGTTCTTGGGCCTACTCAAGATGGTGGAGACTATTTAATAGCAATTCATCGGAGTTCTTTTGATGCGGCTACTTTTGCCAAACTTCCTTGGAATACCAATCAGTTGCACAATGAATTGAATTCCTACTTAAAAGTCGGTGACGAGAAAATTCTCCTTTTGGAAGAATTGATTGATATCGATGATTTCAAATCCTTTTCAAACCTGGTCTATAAATTTTCATCTGGATTTTTTCAAAAACTATTTATTCAGATTCTACAAAAGATCCAAGAATTTCCAAAAACAGAAAATCATTTTTTCAATCCTTCCCTGATCTTCCAAGATCATCCGCTAAGGGCTCCGCCAACATTTTCCTAACCCCTCCTTTCTAACTACTAAAATTGGCTATTAACCAATTAGACTTGAGCTCCTGACCTAGTTCTAATGATAGACTCATGTTTATTTCCTCGTAAAAATTCTTTATGAAATATATATTTATACTGTTGTTAGTATTCAACATCGGGCAGATTAAAGCCCAGCAAAGCTTCATCCAAGGAGTAGTACTTGACATAAATGGATCTCCTATTCCAGGTGCAACGGTCACAGAAAAAAAAAACCGAAACATCTCCATCACAGATCAAAAAGGACAATTCAAGCTAAACTCCCCTACGAATCCGGTTGAACTAACCGTGAGTTTTATCGGTTTTGCAACTCAACAAATTTCTGCAGAACTCTCTAACGACCCGCTGGAAATTATCCTGCTGGAAGCAATAGAAAACTTGGAAGAATTTGTTGTCACTGCATTGGGGGTAGCGCGTCAGCGGCAATCCTTGTCCTCATCAGTGTATAAAGTAGGGGCCCGTGAACTCACTGACGTACCTCAAACCAACCTTATCAACTCACTTGCCGGGCAGGTTTCGGGTGTTCAGGTTACCAACGGATCCTCAGGAGTTGGATCTTCCTCCCGGATAATTATCAGGGGAGAAAACTCTTTGAGCAGTAATAATCAGGCGCTAATCGTAATCGACGGAGTGCCTATCAGCAACCAAATGATTTCAAGTGATCTGTTTAACGATGGGGCTAATATTCAAGAAGTAGACTTTGGAAATGGCGCTTCAGAAATAAGCCCTGAGGACATTGAGTCAATTTCTATTTTGAAAGGCCCTGGATCTGCAGCCTTATATGGTGCTAGAGGAGCAAATGGGGTGGTTTTGATCACTACCAAAAAGGGAAGGAAGACACAAGGCATTGGGGTAAGTTTGAATAGCACTCTTACACTAGATGGATTACTTACTCTTCCGGATTATCAAAATGTCTATGGCGGAGGATCTCGCGGGGAATATGCTTTCCAAAATGGAATCGGCGCTGGCATCAATGATGGAGGAATTTCCAGCTAGGGCCCGAGGCTGAATACTGGTTTGCTTGTCCCTCAATTTGACAGCCCGTCTGTCGATGTCAATGGCAATCCGGTAAGGGCGGGAGATGTCATTAGCCGTACCAGACCGGATGGCAGCTTTACCCCAATCACCCCTACCCCATGGATCGCCAGACCAGATAATGTCAGAGATTTTTACCGTACTGGAGTTACTTCTCAAAACAACCTTTCTGTTTCAGGTGCCAATGAAAAAGGTGGTGTCAGAATTTCTTACAGCAATTTGAGAAATGAGGGAATTCTTCCCAATACTGATTTGAATCGAGATGGATTAGCGATCAGCATGGACCAGAATGTAACCGACAGATTGAAAGTTGATTTCTTTGGCAACTATATCAATTCAAGAAGTAGCAATCGGCCGAATCTTGGCTATGGCTATGAAAATGTCCAGTATGGATTCAACTGGACCGGTAGGCAGACAGATATTGCTGCCTTACGAAATTATTGGCAAGCTGGTCAAGAAGGAATTCAACACTTTGATTTTAATTACCTCTGGCTTACTAATCCTTACCTCACACTTTTCGAAAACACGAATAGTTTTACCAAAAATCGGGTATTAGGAAACTTAGCAGTCACCTATGAACTGACAGATAAGCTTAGCGTAAGGGTAAGAACCGGTATTGATAATTATGCTGACAATCGGGCATTTAGAAGAGCTTTCAGCACCAATCGAAGACCTTTTGGGGGATATCGTGAAGATAACGTTCGATTTAAAGAAATGAATTCTGATGTTTTGCTGAGCTATGAAGATGAAATCAACAGCGATTGGAAGTACTCAGTTAATCTCGGGGCAAATCGATTAGATCAAAAAATCAATTATGCCTATACCGAAGCTGGTCAGTTGGCACTTCCGGGAATCTATTCCCTAGAAAACTCAAGAGTACCGCTTCGAGGAAGTAGTCAGATTTTCACCAAAAGGATCAATAGCGGCTATGCCTTTGGAAACCTAAGCTATAGATCGATTTTATTCTTTGACTTAACCTTACGCAATGATTGGTCTAGCACTTTACCTGAAGGAAATAATTCCTTTGCTTATTATTCAGGTGGATTGAGCTATGTATTTTCCAATCAATTAATGCTTCCTGAAGTAGTTTCAACCGGCAGTTTCCGATTCAACTTAGCAAGTGTAGGAAATGACACGGACCCCTATCAGCTGAACAATACTTTTCAGTTTAATCAGAATTACGGGTCCTTCACCCGGGTGACGAACCGAACTGTACTGAATAACCCTAACCTAAAACCAGAGCGACTCAATGCGATTGAGTTTGGATTGGACTTGGGACTCTGGGAGGACCGAATCACCCTAGATCTAGCCACCTACCAAAATACAAGCATCAATCAAATCATAGGAAGACCAATCTCGCAAGCTTCAGGATTTAGTAATAAAATCGAAAATGGCGGGCAAGTAAGAACAAGAGGTTTTGAAGCCAGTCTAAATGCCTTCGCCTTGGACAAAGGTGATTTCAATTGGACTGTCGGAGCTAATTTCACGACTTACCGTAGTGTAGTAACTGAACTTCCTGAAGGCGTAGACCAATATGTGACTGGTGAAGCAAGTGTCTTTGCAGGATCAGGAGGATCAAATACAGTCTTCTACATTGCCAAGAAAGGTGGAAGAATTGGTGACATGTATGGCTCCGGTTTTCAAGAATTCGAAGGACAGATTATTTATGGCGCAAATGGCCTCCCTATTCAGGATGGAAAATTGAGATTATTGGGAAATTACAATCCTGATTTTATCATCGGCATAACCAACCAATTTCGATACAAAGCCATTCAACTCGGGTTTGTTTTTGACTGGAGACAGGGCGGAACTCTCGTCTCCCGAACAAAAGCCTTGGGAAGCACCTCCGGGGTATTAACAGAAACCTTGGCCGGAAGAGAAACCGGAGTCGTAGGAGCAGGAGTGAAAAATGTCGGCACGCCAGAGAATCCACAATACGTTCCAAACACGACTTCAGTACCAGCTAGTACCTTCTACAACAATTTCTTCGATCGGGGAAATGAAGCCAGTGCCACTTATGATGCCTCCTACGTCAAGTTGAGACAACTCAGCTTATACTATGAGCTACCCTATGGAATGGTAAATCGAATAGGTTTTCAAAACATTAAAGTTGGAGTCGTGGGAAGTAATTTATTGCTTTTCACTGAAAATCCTCACATAGACCCTGAGCTAAATGCCCTTCAAGGAAGAAACATTACTTACGGTGTTGAGGACATGTCTTATCCATCTACCAGAAGCTTTGGTTTTAGCATCAAAACCCAATTCTAATTATGAAAACGTCAACTTTATATAATACAATCATCCTAGTTGCTCTTTGCTTTTGGAGTTCTTCCTGCACTGAAGGTTTTGATGAAATCAATACCAATCCCAATTCACCGGAGTCGATTGGTCCTCAATTCCTGCTTTCCAATGTCATCTCGGTAGCGGCCAATGAAAACACCTACACCCAGGGATTTCGATTGTCAAACTATCTAGCTCAATTTGCCGCCAGCGTGGAATTTGAGCGAGTTGATCGCTATGAAATGGGAAGCAATGCCCAATACTGGAACGGCACCTTTCGCCTATTGAATGATATTGAATCTATCCAGAATAATCCGGCGACGAATGAAGCTTATAATGCAGTGTCAGATGTCATGAAAGCATATTTGTTTTCTCAATTGACAGATATGTGGGGAGATATTCCCTATTCAGAAGCTTTAGGAGCAAAAAATGGAAGTTTCACTCCAAAATATGATACCCAAGAAAAAGTCTATACCGATCCTCAAAATGGGATTTTGGCTATTCTGAAGCGATCTTCTGAAACCTTGAAAAACACCTCAGCAAGTATTCAGGGAGACATGATGTTTAACAATAACCTGGATAAATGGCGTCGCTTTGCCAATTCGCTTCGACTGAGATATATGCTTCGAATAAGTAAGAAATTGACAAATTATTCAGAGCTGCTGGCCTTAGTCACGGAGAATTATTTTATGCGAAATAATCAGGATAATGCGGTTGTACCTTATTTAACTTCAGCGCCGAATCAGTGGCCTATGTCCCAATCTGCTTTGGGTCTTTACCAAGAGCATAGAATGACTCAGACAGTTGACTCAGTTTTGAAGGCTTGGAATGATCCTAGACAAGCTATTCTCTATAAACCTACTCAGCAAAGTGTCACAGCTGGAACACCTCAGTTCAAGGGACTTCAAAATGGTCTTAATCGAGAGACTATTAATGAACTTGGAATCAAACTGAACGATATTTCATTATTTGGAGCGATTTTCAGAGATGTCCCTAATGGAGTTGACGGGCAGTTTATGCAATATTCAGAACTTCAATTTGCACTAGCTGAAGCTGCTTACCGAGGATATATTTCGGGAGATGCCACTAGCTATTACGAAGCTGGTATCAAGGCTAGTTTTGATTATTTCAAATCTCCACTTCCAGCAGGATATTTAGCGCAATCAACCGTAAAATTGACAACGGAAGATGCATTGAACAAGATTCTTACCCAAAAATGGTTGGCTTTAATCAATAATGGACATGAGGCTTGGTTTGAAATTCGAAGAACAGGAATTCCAAAATTAAAACCAGGACCTGACAACCTGAATGATGACAAGTACCCTGTCCGCTATTTGTATCCCGAATCAGAACAAGCGGTAAACAAGGTGAATTACTCGGAGGCTGCCAGCCGGATGGGTGGCGACAATATCAATAGTAAAGTCTGGTGGGAAAAGTAATTAAAATCAAAAAAGGAGCGAAAATTCGCTCCTTTTTTGATTTTAATTCAGCTTGTCTATTTATCCCTTGGACTGAGTCAGAGATTTCTCCCAATTCCAACTATCTCGCATCGAGTCCTCAAGCGTTTTTGAAGGAATCCATCCCAAAACCGAGTTGATTTTTTTAGTATCTGCCCAGATCTTTACCACATCTCCGGGACGTCTTGGACCGATTTCATAATTTAATTTCACCCCATTCACTTTTTCAAACGTATGAATTACTTCCAAAACCGTATTTCCATTTCCAGTGCCCACATTGAAGACATCATAGAAGTCAGCAGGTTTGTCATTCAAATAGGTAAAAGCCTTCACATGCGCATCTGCCAAATCCATCACATGGATAAAATCCCGAACACACGATCCATCTACGGTATCATAATCATCTCCAAAAATTGTCAGTTTCTCACGAATTCCCGCAGCAGTCTGGTTGATGAATGGAACCAGATTATTTGGCTTACCAATTGGTAATTCACCGATTTTTCCACTTGGATGTGCTCCAACTGGATTAAAATATCGAAGTGCAATCACTCGAATACCAGCCTTGCTTTTCACATAATCCACAAGTATATCTTCACAGATTTTCTTGGTGTTTCCGTATGGACTTTCAGCATCTTTCCGAGGAGTAGCTTCAGTCACAGGAAGAACATCAGGCTGTCCATAAACGGTACAAGAGGAGGAGAAAACTAGATCTGGAATCTTATTCTCAGCCATAAAAGCCAATAAAGTAACAAGCGAGCCAACATTATTTTGATAATACTTCAAGGGAAGCTCGGTACTCTCTCCGACCGCTTTAAAAGCTGCAAAATGAATTACACCTGCGATTTGATGTGCCTTTGCGATTTGATCTAAGATCGATCGGTCATTGCAATCCCCTTGATAAAAAGTCAATGATTTGCCTGTGATTTCTTTCAATCGTTCTAAAACCTCAGCGTTAGAATTTGAAAGATCATCTAATATAATTGGCTCTATGCCTGCTTTCAGTAATTCCACGGCAGTATGTGAACCGATGTAGCCTGCGCCACCTGTAATTAAAATCTTCTTCATTTTACTTTAAAAATTTATTAAACAAAACTATCCAAAACCCTCATAATGCCTAGGCATATTTAGATAAAAAACTATTTAATCAGAGTGAATGAACCCATTTTGCTACTTGTTTTAATTCCGTCTGCCGTATTATACTCATAGCTTAATATAAAAGAATACACTCCCTGTGGCATTTCACCCGCTTGAGATCCCCCATCCCAGCCTTCAGTTCCTGAATGTACCAACTGACCCCATCGATCGTAGATTATCAATTTATAGGCTATTGGACAACTCGCAATCGGTGCATAAGGCCCTTGACTTGGTAAAAATCCTGTCGGCATTCGTACTTGAGGGACTGCCTCAGAGACCGTCCCTTTGCCGAGTACCTCACATCCATTTGCATCTTGTACGATTACTTCATATTCACCCGAAGACAGTCTAGTAGCCAAAGGATTGATACTTCCATCCAAAACCCATACATATGAATATGGTGGAGTGCCTCCACTTGGGATCACCCGAAGTGCCCCACTAAGATCTCCGGGGCAGCCAGGGCTTTCTTCCTCGAAAACCAAGCTCAATTCCTCCGGCCCTTCAACCGCTACTTCTATATTAACCACACAGCCTTTTGAATCTAAAACATCAAAACTGTACTGATCAGGGCTAAGATTCAAAATCCTCAACCGGTTTCCGGTCAGTACTGATTGGTAATCTAACACTTGAAATGGAGGTGTTCCTCCACTCAAGTCCAATGACACTTCTCCATCTGATGCACCAAAACAGCTTTCAAAAGTGATCGAGGCTAAACTAGCGACTAAGGGATCTGGATCGTTTACTGTAATACTAAGATTTTGAGATCCACATCCAGCTAGATCGGTGAGTATAACTTGATAAGATCCAGCTGCCAATCCCAATGCAGTCTTTGAATTCAAAGTCGGATCGTGAGCCCATTTATATTCAAATTTTCCCGAGCCACCTATGGGCTTCAATTCAATGATTCCATCCGCATCGCCAGTACAAGAAGGCAAGGTTAGCTTATCGATTTCCAAAAACAATGCGGGGAAATCCCCTATCTCCAAAATCTCTGAAACCCCAAAACAAAGCGGATTAGAGGCACTGCTCTCTTCATAATAAATGCTTCGCTTGGTCGCGGAATTATCCCAAATTAAAGAAACCGTCGTGGTGTTTTGACCAGAGATCAATTGACCTCCTTCTACTGTCCAAGTATAATTTTTGCCTAGAAGCGGGAATGGGATTTCATAGGTTACAGGAACCGTTTGAACCCCACAGATTCCCTCCTGACCTTTTGGTTTCGCCGGAAGTATTGAGTCGGTAATTTCTACTTGCAATTCTTGAATTTGCCCCTGACAACCGTTCTGGGCAACAGGAGTCGCTTTGATCGATGCCGCAGGATTAATCCCATCCCATTTGACGGTGACGGTAGAATCTGTCTGAGAAAGTATTTGACCACCAACTACTTCCCAAAGTGCTGTTTTGAAATTGATTTGATCAGTCAGCGAATAGGTAAACTCATCCATACCTGGACAAACTGAGGTTGGACCTTGGAGTTTGGCTGCCACTTTTTTCACCTCCACTTCGAAAGTAAACTTCTCCTCACTGTCACATCGATCTTCACCGGTTGAGGCGATGACAGTAACTTTGAATTTACCCTCTTTGACAAATTTATGAGCCACTTCCTGACCTATGACTTCGGGAGATTGATCTCCAAAGTTCCAAGTGAATTTGATAAACTTCGGATTATCCGGTATAATTTTCCAAGTCCCTACTTGATCCAGACAAGCGATCTTCTCCCCTTCCACTTCGAAATCATAATTGGTTTCGGTCTCATACTGGATGTTTTCAAGGTTCGTCCCTATCGAAAAGGCGTAAGACTCAATCGATCCTGAACCATACGCATAGCCTATAAAACCTGAAGGATTACTAACAGAATTGACTCCTTTGTTGATAATCACTCGAGCAAATTCGAAAGCTGAACCAGGAATATCTGCAAACTCATAACCTATTGGCTTTCCATTCACCAAGGTTTGATTCCCAGCCCCCTTTGGAACAATGATCTCCAAGTAATGAACAATATTTTGATTAAAATCTCCAATCAATTTTCCCGCCGAGAAGGTCAATGATTTTAGCATTTGATTCGTTGGACTGAGTGTAAAAAGGGAAGGATCGCCCAATGGAGCAATTCCCAATTCATTACAGCCAGCACTTTTTGCGATGACCGCTACCGTGGACGGCTTGCTGGTTTCGATCAGCCCTATCTCATTTTTTCCAAAGTCCAACTTCAAAAATTTACCTGCATTCAAGGTCCCAACAACTGTTCCATTGGATCTTACTACCGTTCCATTTTGCGAAGCCAATACTTTGACAATTTCCCCAGAAGATCTTCCCTCCAATGGAATGTGAATAAATGATTTCCCCCATGTCTCTGTAGGATAAGCTTGCTGGAACATATGATCTCCACTCGTACCACAAGTACCGGCGCTGGTCGTTTTATTTCCTCCAAAGACTGCGATCAGTTTACAAGCATTCGGATCATCATTTACCACCCGGACTCGAGAACCAGTCAAATCGCCAGTCGCTTTGATTTGATAGCTTTCACCGGCATTCAAAGTCACATTAATAGGCGCACCCGCAGGCACCGTATTTACCGTATTCGCAGCAGGAATAATCTCAATCTTCGTATCATTTTCGATGGCCATGACCAAAAGTGTACTCTCGAAATTCTGATTACTTCCGGGCTCCTGTCCAGGTCCAAAGACATCAAAGTGAGCGGTAACAAAGTAGTCTTTACCCAAAGCGGTGACTGGTAAAACAACGGTACCATCAGAACTGTATTGCCGACCATTGACCGCATGGACTACCAAATCTCCCGAGGAAGTGATCCGCAAAGCCTTGAAACTGACTACTCCCGATTCCCGATGAATTAATCCCTCATCATTTCCATCAAACTCTCGGACTAATTGCTGACCAGCCTCGAGTGAAAAGGGAATGGATTGCTTTGGGGTAGAAATAATGCCTGCGGCTTTTTCATTTGCGGTGATAATGATAACGGCCTTATCTGGCTGGGTATTCCGTCGGTTGTTATCCATGTAACCGACATAAAACTCTCTTCCAAGGGTACTTTGGGCAAAGGTTTTTTGACAGTTCAGAAGAACCGTAAAAAAAATCAAAACCCTTAAAATCAGTACACTAACTCTCATCTCCACAATTTACTCTTGCTGTTATCTAATCAATGTAAATGTTCCCCGCTTTTCGACTACTTCAATTTTATTTTCCAGAGGAAATGTATAAGTCATCATGAAAGAATAAGTGCCTGTTGGCGACTCTTTACCCAAAGTCAAACCATCCCAGCCTTCTCTACCTGAGTAGATCAACTGCCCCCAACGATTATAAATGAATAACTCGTAATCGATCTCACAGTTCGAAACACCTTCAAAAAGGCTATCATCGGAATCTGGATTAAAGCCTGTTGGCATTCTTACTTTTGGTGCTTCCTCTGTTATTACTCCAGTTCCCAGACTAATGCAACCACTACCATCCAGCACAGAGATAGTATAATTCCCCTTTGACAATCCTACCAATTCATTACTTGTTCCGGTTTGATTTCCCCAAGTGAATACGTAGGGAGCGATTCCGCCTGTTGGAAATGCGAAAAGTTCACCATTACTTCCTCCTGGACAGGCTGGCTTTTGCAATCTTACCTCGACAAGGAGGGCTGCAGGAGAAACAATTTCAAATTCTAATGGCATTGAACAACCGTTGAAGTCTATTACCTCCCAAATATATTTTCCTTGAGGTATATCATTCAACAAAAGCTGCCCTCCAAAAGAATTTGTCCCCTTAAATTCAATGGAATAGGGAGGCATTCCTCCTATCATCTGGATATTAACCGAACCATCTGCTTTGCCGAAACATGATGTTCCTTCTGGACTTACCGCCAATACCGCTAATTGAGTTGGCTCAAGGATTTCCAAATCCTCCAAAATTTTGACACAACCTCGTTGATCTTTGACCTCAACAGTATACTTCCCAGCTTTTAACCCAGCAGCACGTTGGCCACTGAGTTGCCCATCATGAGACCATGAAATCTGATATGGCGCTACTCCGCCGGTAATATTGAGCTCAATTTCTCCCGAAGCTATACCCGTACATTTTACCGAGAGCAAATTGCTGACTTGTAAATCAAAGACTCCTGCGACGTCTATTTCAAGATTTTCTGAAATCCCTTCACATAGCAGATCCACTAGGCTAAAGGTTCGGTAGCTAAGAGATCCGATGATCCCCGGCTGATCCCAAATTACCTCAACTATACCTTGGTCTTCTCCTGAGACAATTCTTCCTCCAGAAATCACCCATTCGTATCCTCGGCCAGTTGAAAAGTTCGGTGCCTGATAGAAATGAGAAACTGTAGGATCAAAGCAAATCTGAATCTCGCCAGTTGGAAGCGCAGCCTCGATTCGCTGATTAATGACCACATCCAAATTAATTGGCGAACTCGGACATCCATTCTCAGTAAATAGGGTGGCAGTAACTTTCGCGTTTGGATTAGCAGGACCCCAATTAACCAATATGGAATCTCCATAATTCTGAATGATCAAGCCTCCCTCTACATCATAAGCAACTGAATCCACATTCGCCCGATTCTTTAGCTTATAAACCATCTCTTCCACATCTGGACAAACAGAGCTCTGCCCAACCAACTCAGCAGTGGTTTCAAAAACAGTAACATCAAATGTCACTTCCTCCTGTTGGTCGCAGGTATCTGGACTCAAGGCTGCAGAGACTATCACCTCAAAATCTCCAGATTCGGTATATTTATGGGTGACATCCTTGCCTATAACAGGATCAGTACCATCACCAAAATCCCAAACAAAGTAGGTGAAATCTGGATTGTCTGGATTTATTGTCCAATTTCCTTCTTGATTGAGGCAGGCGATATTGTCCCCAGCTACATCAAACTCATATTCGGCAGTAGTCTCAAAATTCAAATTATCCAAAGCTGCACCTACTGCAAAACCATAGGATTCCAAAAAGCCAAAACCATAAATATAAGCTGTAAATCCTTCACTGTTTGAAAGTTGGTGAACACCCTGAGAAATACTGAGTCGAGCATAGGAATAGCTAGGATCTCCAGGGACTGAGTTAAAACTTATCCCTTGATTCAATCCGTCTAATAAAGTGAGGTTCTCTGTACCTGCCTTAACTACCACATTGACATAGTGAGCGACAATAGATTCCAGATTCAAGGCATTGAATCGAATATCCTTTAATAGCTGCTCCACCGGACTGTAAGTGATCATAAAGGGGTCCCCATTTTGATAATTGGGAGCAGTGATTTCATTACACTCTTGGCTCTTTGCAAAGACAGTCACGGAGGCTGGCTTACTTGTATTGATTTTCGCCGTTTCATTGATCCCAAATTCTAAGCTCAAAAATTCGCCTGCATCGATCGTACCTCTAATGACTCCTCCGACGGTGACGGTGGTCCCATTCTCTGCAGCTAGGACTTTTACTAGTTCACCGGAAGTTCTCCCAGAAAGCGCCACATGGACAAATTGAGTTCCCCAGGTATTGACTGGATAGGCTTGTTGAAAAAGGTTATCATTGGCAGCACCACAGTTACCGACGGAGGTCCATTTATTCCCTCCAAAAACTGCGATTCGCTTACATTCATTGGCATTGTCTCCGACAACCCGAACTCTTGAGCCGGTCAGATCAGCCTTTGCTTTGATCTGATAGCTTTGTCCGCGATTAAGTGTAATTGTCGAAGGAATATCTGCTTGGTTCCCAGAAATGGAATTGACTGAAGTAGTGATTTCTATTCGGGTATTATCCTCAGTGGCTACAATCAGGAGTTGACTTTCATCATTAATATTACCATTGTAATTCACCGGTGCGGTGAGGGTCTCATAGTGAGAGGTGATCAAATAGTCTTTGCCCAGCGCACCGACAGGCAGCACCACGGTACCATCAGCACTTCGGAACCGCTCATTGAACGCATAGACAGAAATCTTTCCATCTGAGAGAATAAAGATCCCTTTTTCAGAAATCACTCCTGAATTTCTATGGAGCAAATCAATGGATTCAGAGGGAATAATATGCGTAAATTGCTGACCTTGATTAATGGAGAAATTCACCGTATTCCCCAAGTATTCAATCACTCCCGTAGCATTTTCATTTGCCGATACCACAATCACCGCTTGATCATAGGCATTGGGAATGATCCGATTATTATCCATGAATCCTACCCAAAACTCTTTGCCCACGGTCGATAGCTGCGCTTGAACCAAACTTACTTGGCAAACACAAATCAAGAAAAGGAAAAAGCTTCGGTGAAAATTCTTCATAGGCGATTTAATCCCAATATAATCATGGCAAGAAAATAATGTTTGCTGTTCATATAAAACATTCTTGACACGTAACTCCCAAAACAAGTAGAAAAGAATAAGCGATCCCCTCTTCTAGTAATGAGATATAAAAAGTCTATTTTTTTTTTGGGAAAATATTGAAGCTAGCAATCGTTAAAGCTTGAGATGGGATCAGTCAAAATTCAAGCTAATTTCAGCTTCATCAAGTACTGTTAACCTGTTTTTAAACCTAGAATCTCTTTTTAGCACACCTACCAAGCTTTCACATTTAATTACTATGCTATCCTGAATTCTGGTAGCTTTTAATCCCTCACTATTCAAAAATGATGGGGTAAGGACCACCTGAAGAACTAGCCGCACAAGAAGAACCAAACCCTGTGGAGAACTTGATTTGATAGCCATTGAGCTAATTGCTTCACCTATTGCAAGCAAATCTAAACCTTTGGAATCACCCGATACGTCTTGATAACCCCTAAAAGCCTATACTCCCAAAAAGCCAACTCCATTTGAGTTGGCTTTCCTTTTCATTTCTAGTACCTTTGCAGGCTCAAATATTCCAAAGAACCTTAAGTTTTTTGATAAAAAATGAGCTAATACCAAAAGCATCACACTTTTGATTAGACTAAATAAAATTTAAAGCACGTAAAGTGTTGACAAATAAAGCATTAAAAATAAATTATGATCTCAGTAGATAATCTCTCCCTCAAATTTGGTAAACGAACACTTTTTGATGAAGTCAGCTTAAAGTTTAATCAAGGCAATTGCTATGGTGTAATTGGGGCCAATGGAGCAGGAAAATCCACCTTTCTAAAAATACTTTCCGGAGAAATGGATAGCACCAGCGGTTCGGTGAATATCACTCCCGGTCAGCGTATGGCAGTTCTGAGCCAAAACCACTTTGAGTTTGATGAGATTGAAGTTTTAAAAACAGTCTTGATGGGGCACAAAAAGCTTTTTGCCATCATGGATGAAAAGGACAATATTTACTTAAAGGAAGATTTTACTGAAGCAGACGGACTACGGGCCTCCGAGTTGGAAGCTGAATTTGCGGAGATGGATGGCTGGAATGCTGAGTCTGCCGCTGCAGCCTTGCTTTCAGGATTGGGAATTACTGAAGATTTGCATTACCAACCCCTAAAAAATCTTGCAGGAAATCAGAAAGTTCGAGTATTGCTAGCCCAAGCCCTTTTTGGGAACCCTGACATCTTGATTCTTGATGAGCCTACCAATGATTTGGATGGGGATACAATCCTGTGGCTGGAAAACTTCCTTCTGGATTTCAAAAACATCGTCATTGTGGTTTCTCACGATAGACACTTCTTGGATGAGGTATCCACTCACGTGGTGGATATTGATTTCGGGAAAATCAAAATCTACTCAGGTAACTATACCTTCTGGTATGAATCTTCTCAGCTTGCGCTCAAGCAGCGATCTGACTCAAACAAAAAATCTGAAGACAAGCGAAAAGAACTTCAAGCATTTATCGATCGATTCTCTGCAAACGTGGCCAAATCCAAGCAGGCAACCGCTCGTAAGAAGATGATCGAAAAATTGAACATCGATGAGATCGAGCCTTCGATGCGAAAGTATCCGGGCATACTATTTAAGCCGGAGCGTGAAGCTGGCGATCAGATCTTTATGACCGAAAATCTGGAATTGAAGGCTGACGGAGTTACCTACTTTACAGATGTCAATCTTATGGTGGACAAAGGCGATAAAATCGCTTTCATCTCTAAGACTAAGCAGGCGGTCAATAAATTTTTCCAAGCTATCATGGAGGAAATTCCAGTCACAAAGGGAAGCATGAAATGGGGAGTAACCATCAATAAGGCATATTTGCCCAACGATAATTCCAAGTTCTTTGAGACAAACTTAAACCTAATAGACTGGCTGAGACAATACTCTTCTAACCAAGAGGAAGCCTACGTACGAACCTTCTTAGGAAGGATGCTTTTCACTGGAGAAGAAAGTTTCAAGAAGTGCTCAGTACTTTCAGGTGGAGAAAAAGTAAGATGTATGATCTCCAAGATGATGCTCCAGAACCCAAATCTCTTGGTTATGGATGAGCCAACAAACCACCTTGATCTGGAATCCATAACTGCATTTAATAATGCGATTGTTGAATATAATGGAACAGTATTGATGTCCTCTTATGATCATGCCTTTGTGCAGTCTTCTGTAAACAGGATTATTGAGTTTACACCAAATGGGACGATAGATCGTCGTATGCCTTATGAAGATTACCTAGAAAGTGAGGAAATCAAGGGGATCCGAGAGAAAATGTATGGTAAGCTTTAACCAAGACTGAATTGCTCTTAACCTCAATCATTATCTACCTTGTTTTCACTTTGCTGGTTGGAGCATTTGCTTCACGGCTTGTAAAAGGTTCTAATGATTTTGTGTTGGCAGGTCGATCGCTGCCACTTTTCCTATCGGCTTCCGCTCTGTTTGCCACTTGGTTTGGTTCCGAGACGATCTTTGGAGCTTCTTCCATATACTTAGAAGAAGGACTTCAAGGTGTGATTGAAGATCCATTTGGAGGAGCCCTCTGCTTAGTTTTATTTGGAATGTTCTTCCTCCGCCCCATGTATCGCATGGGCGTTTTGACGATTGGAGACGTTTTTAAGCGGATTTATGGGAAGAAAATTGAGTTTGTCGCTACTGTTTTTCTGGTCCCTATCTATTTCGGATACGTCGCTGCACAGCTTGTTGCCATGAGCTTAGTTTTTGGAGCTGTGACGGATTTGAGTTTGATGGAGGGAATCCTACTTTCCGCGGGAATTGTCGTTTTCTACACCTTTCTTGGAGGGATGTGGGCTATATCGATCACTGATTTTATCCAAACTCTAATGATTATCATTGGTCTGTTAGTAGTAACTGTTATGGTCAGCAGGGATGCCGGTGGAGTGGGATATATTTTGGAACAAGCTCCCGAGGGCAGTTTTCAGTTTCTCCCCGATGCAGGATTTACCTCTTGGGTCAATTACTTTGGAGCTTGGATCATTTTGGGTCTGGGTAGCATTCCCAGTCAGGATATCTATCAGCGTGTGATGTCTGCCAAGTCTGAAAAAGTCGCCGTTCGATCC
>JAFMBQ010000401.1 GCA_017858365.1 Algoriphagus sp.
TTTTAAAATCTGCTTTTTCCCGTATTGGAGACTGAGATTTTCTAGCCGAATTACGACGATGTTTTCATTTGGACCTTTTGGTAGAAGGGAATCCAAAAGCTCCCAATCAAAAGCGAAATTTTGCTCCTGTTTTCCTTCCATATGAAAGTCCTTCACTAGCCAGGTCTTCCCAATCCCTGCACTACTCAATTTGGCCACATGAGTAATGCCTTCTGGAATTTCATTTGCCGAAGTAGTCAGTAGTACGTGTACACCTTTGGAGATCATCACTTTCAAAATCTCTCCAAACTCCGTTCTACTTTTTACATCCAATCCGGTCATTGGCTGATCCATTAAGTAGATTTTTGGTTGCCGCATTAAGCCTACAGCGATGGCTAAGCGACGAGTTTCACCATTCGAGAGCTTCAATAAAGATTTGTCCCATAAAGCTTCGAGCCTAAGCAAGGTCGAAACATTCGCTAGATTCCAAGGACCTGATATTTTCGCTTGAACATCCGATAAAGTCTCCCGAACTGTGGAAGCTTCATCTGATTCTGAAGAATTAAATCGCTGCTGGAAATAAAAATTTTGAAGGTTGGAACGATTTCGAAATTCGTATTTCTGAGAAACATATGAAATAAGATCTCGATAGCTATTGATGGCGCCTTCCTCTCGCTTCCCGGCTAAATAAACCGATGCAAAAGGTCTTTCTACACTACCGGAAGACACAATCGTATTACCTCGCATAGTCTCCAGAAATGCAGTCAGCGTAGCACCTGAATCACCGACAATAGCCCAGTGAGTTCCTTCTTTCCAATCAAAGGAAAGTTGGTCAAAAGTAGGTACCCCTTTGAAGAGCACATTTCCTTGGTGGATTTGAATTATGGAATCGGACAAGAATAGGTTGAGTCAATTTGAACTTCAACTTAGTGAAAAATTCATTTTCTATCCTTACTGTCAATCAGAATTGTCACCGGACCATCATTGATTAACGCGACTTTCATATCTGCGCCGAATTCTCCTGTCCCAATGGGTTTTCCCAGTTCGGATTCTAACGTCTGTATGAACTTTTCATAGAATGGAATGGCAACCTCAGGTCTCGCCGCTTTAATGTATGAGGGACGATTACCCTTTTTTGTGCTGGCATGTAGCGTAAACTGAGAGATCAATAAAACCTCGCCAGCTATGTCCATGACACTTTTATTCATGACTTGATTTTCATCAGGAAAGATTCTAAGGTTGGCAATCTTTTTAGAAAGCCAAGAAATATCTTCTTCTGTATCGGCTTCTTCTATCCCAACAAGGATTAGCAATCCTATACCAATTTCGGATTTGACTTTACCCTCAATTTTCACTGAAGCTTCGGCAACACGCTGGATTACTACAATCATTTACTTAGGTCCTGCATTTGGCCTGATTCGATTATTTCTACTGCTGCTGAGTTAACTTCTAGCGCTTTGATGACCATGGATTTTGCTACTTGATTATCATAGATCGGTCGCATATTTTTCCAAAGTTTCAGCCAAATCAAAGGCTTAGTGATCAATTTGGCAAATTCTTCTCCTAGTCTTAAATCGGATCTATTTCCCAACAAAAGGGAAGGTCTAAATATCCCGAGGTAGTCAAATCCGATTGCCTTCAAATCTTCTTCAAGCTTACCTTTGACTTGGTTGTAGAAGATCTTCGAGTTCACATCAGCACCTAAAGCAGATACGTTTAAAAACTTCTTGGCTCCCAGCTTTTTTGAGCAATATGCGTATTGGATGACCATTCCATGATCGATGGCAATAAAATTATCTTTAGATCCTGCTTGTTTGATTGTAGTCCCTAATGCGGAAAAGGCATGAATATCTGCCGTTTTCTCTTTAATAGCTACTCGGATACTATGATTTTCACCACCTAGATCTTGATGCGAAAGTTTCGAATCGAGATCCCAACTATTTATCATATTCATATCCCCAGAGATTTGAATGAGCTTCCCATGCTTTAGAGATAACTTTCGCCTCCCAATACTCAACACATAGTCATAAGCTGGACTTTGTAATAATTGATGTAGCAGTTGCATACCAACCAGCCCAGAAGTTCCAATTAGAATAGCGATTTTCATAGTATAAAAATTGACGAAAATAATTCCATTAACTCTCTCTCCAACGATTCATTTTTATCTTTAGCATACCAAAGATGTGTTCCTTCAGAAAATTCTTTCGGAGAAACCCCCAATGCATCAAGCTTGTAGGCTTTTAACCGGTCTTGAAGAAATACTGGCCTTGGACCCCAAGTACCCATCACCTGAGCTAAGTCTTCACTTAGGACAATCAACTTTGGAATTGATCTTGCACCTTCGGTCAAATACTCATCCATCAACTCCGGATTCTCATCTCTCAGAATCAATCTCAGATCAATTTTAGAATTCAAATCTGCAAGCTTTACCAAAAATGGAATGTTTTGTGCCGCATCCCCACACCAAGCTTCGGTTATTATTAGCCAAATCTGAGGCAAATCAATCGATTTGATCACGTCTTCAATTGTTGAAGAAATTTTAGCCGTTTTATCCCATCGATTCATTCGCTTCACATTCATCCGGGTATAGTCCAGATAGGCTTCAGTCTGAATGGAGCCTGTAGTTTTATTTTCGGCTAAAAGGTCATTAATCATTTCCCGATAAGCTTGATAGGTTTGGGTTTTTTCTATCAGTTCTGGAGTAATTAGTTTTTTAATAGATTGGTCTAGCATTCTAATTGGATATTTGCAGACCAACAGTCCTTACTCTGATTGAGTTCTTTCCCAATCCAAAAAATCACCTACTTCTTCATTTACCTTCGCATATATCGCCAAGATGACAGAAAAATCATCTGCAAACCCAAAAAAACCAAGAAAATCAGGAATGATATCAATAGGGGAAACAAAATAAACCAGTCCAAGGATAATCAATCCAAGTGTGCTCCCAGAGAGCTTGTGGCTCCCATTAAAATGCGATTTGACCATTCGGATAAAAACTGAAACTGGTTCGATCAATCTCTTCACATATTGATTTTGACCAGCTTGATTAATTTTTTTCCCAACATTACCCAAGAGCTCTCTCACTTTTTCTTCTTGTCTAGAGAGTGCTTCTACTTGCTTTCCAAACAGTGATTTTGCTTTCTCTAAAAGTTTAGCGGGCCGTTTTTCCATAACTATAAATAGAGATTAATTTCAGCTTTTACCTGTTTTAGCGCATAACCTATAGTATCATTTTGTCGATCGAGTGAAGTGGCGAAAATCGCTTTGGCAAGATCTATTCCTTTTGCCTCAGCATCAATAGATTGTCTACTTAGATTGATAATCGTAGTTACTTCTTCTACTCCCCGCTTGATCGCTTCCCAAGTTTCGTCGGAAAAATAGACTTGCTGGGAAAAATTATGATTAAACTCCTCACGGACCTCATTCATAAGTAGGCTATACAATTCATTTGACGTGTATCCAGTAGGATTGGATCGTCTCACTAAATTATTTGGTGTGATGCGCTCAAGGAAAAGGCAAAGTCGCTCTGCCGCTTGAAGACGAATAGGTAGTATTACTTCCGTATTTTTAGTTTTTAACTCGACAATCATCTTCTCACGCTCTTTAGAAAGAAATGATACCACAACTAAATACATCCCGTAAAGTACAATTCCTGCCGGAAGCAAAATTTTCAATAAATCAATAAAGTATTCCATAGTTTAATTTTATCCTCGAATTTGCATAATTAATCGCATCAGGAATAGTATTGTAAGTATAAATTTGAATGCTAAACGAACCAAATCTTTTTGGATTTAATTCTCCAACCATGATCACTCCTATAAAAATCACTCCAAAAGCTGAGTCAGAGATAAAAAACATCATGACAAATAAAAATATTCCTGCAGATTATCATCTTCGGGTGGGCGTAAAAGGTGGGGGCTGCGGGGGAATGTCTTATTCACTTGGTTTTGATAAACCCAAACCTGAGGATCAACATTTTGAGATCGATGGAATTCAAGTGCTTATCGAAAAGCGGCATTACATGTTTCTAATGGGGATGCTCATCGATTTCTTTGAGGGTGATGAAGCAAGAGGCTTTACTTTCATTAATCCTGAACTTCCCAAACGGCACGATCAAGAATAATAATTTTTTGTATTTTCATAGCACCCAATCAAATAGCTATGAAGTTCTTAATTATCATCATTGTATTTCTTATAATTAGTCAGGGTACAACTGCACAAGTGCGGCAGCTTGAAAGAGACCAAAGGCCGGGCAAAGGCAAAGTTGAAGACCTCGGCTGGCTGGTGGGCTATTGGAAAGGGCCT
>JAFMBQ010000402.1 GCA_017858365.1 Algoriphagus sp.
GCAAATTTAAGTAAATTTTATATAAGGATAAAAGAGAATTTGAAATAATCTTTGGTGAAGTGTTTTAAATGTGTCTCAAATTGATTAATCCTCCTCTTCCTCAGGGTGATGCTGTCGGATGATATCGATTGCTAGATATAGCGCTGAGCGCATCGAACCTTCATCGGCGATGTTTTTTCCAGCAATATTATAGGCAGTCCCATGATCTGGAGAGGTCCGGATTACTGGAAGTCCCGCAGTAAAATTAACTCCTGTACTAAATGCTATGGTCTTAAAAGGCACGAGGCCCTGATCATGGTACATCGCCAAAACTCCATCAAATTTAGTATGATGACCCATTCCAAAAAAACCATCAGCTGGATATGGCCCAAAAACAAGCTTGTTTTGATCCTTCAACTCATTGATTGCGGGCTTAATCACATTTTCTTCCTCGGAACCAAGTAATCCATCTTCGCCTGCATGTGGGTTTAGTCCTAAAACAGCGATTTTTGGTTTATCGATTCCAAAATCATTTTTCAACGATTCCAATAATAGGTTTGCCTTTTTTAGGATTAGCTCTTTTGTGATAGACTCGGATACTTTACTGATTGGGATATGTCCGGTTACTAGACCAACTTTAAATCGCTCGGTAACCATCAACATCAAGCTGTTAGATTTCCCTACAGCTTGGGTTATGAATTCCGTATGGCCTACAAAAGGTAGTTCTGCTGAATTGATATTATTTTTATTGACAGGAGCGGTAACCAATCCCTGGATTCTTCCTTCTTTCAAGTCATCCACGGCCATTCGAAGCGCTTCCAATGCAAATTTCCCTGCTTCTTGAGTTTCTGCCCCGGGAATAATCTCAGGACATTCCTCGGTCACATTGATCACATTTATTCTTCGATGCTGCACCTCATCAAGATTTCTGATCTGTGCAAAATTAAATTGGTCGAGATCAAGTAATTTTTTATAGAAAGTCAAGGCCTTTCCATGTGCATAAATTACAGGAGTCACTGATTTATAGACTCGATTGTCTGATAGACTCTTCATGACTACCTCTACACTGATCCCGTTCAAATCCCCGATACTAATCCCTAAAATAGATCTTTTCTTTTTTTGATTCATACTGATTGGCCTAGAAAAGCCCGATTCGTTTGGTTGGATCTAAAGATCTTGGTTAGACCTTTAGGAATATTCCATTAATTTTATGACGCAATTTATAAAAATTTATCAGAGCGATATGATGGAAAAAGTCAAAGCTAAGAAACACTTGGGTCAACATTTCCTAACTGACCTAAGCATAGCTGAGCGGATAGCAAAGGCTGTCACTGGACATCATGGGGCTGATAAAGTTTTGGAAATAGGTCCAGGGATGGGTGTGTTGACTGACTTTCTGAAGGATCAGCCTCTGGAATTGTACATGATAGAAATAGATAGAGATTCGATTGCTTACTTAAAAAAGAAGTATCCAGATCTTACTGACCGAATTATTGAAGGAGATTTCTTGAAAATGAACTTGGAAGAATATTTTAAAGAAAAATATGCCATCACAGGCAATTTTCCCTACAATATTTCTTCACAGATTTTCTTTAAAGTTCTCGAAGTCAAAGATCAAGTCACCGAAGTGGTTTGTATGCTTCAGAAAGAAGTCGCTGAGCGAATTGCTTCCCCAAAAGGAAATAAGGACTATGGGATTTTATCTGTATTGCTTCAGGCGTATTATGATATTTCATATCTGTTCACTGTTCCTCCTGAGGTTTTTGATCCACCTCCAAGAGTAAATTCAGGTGTGATTCGTCTTGTGCGAAACAATGTCGAAAAACTCGACTGTAATGAAAAGCTCTTTAAACAAGTAGTAAAGGCTGGTTTTGGGAATCGGCGAAAAACACTTCGGAATTGTTTGAAGCCATTTAATTTGCCAGCAGAATTCAATACTCATCCAATCCTTGACAAGCGAGCAGAACAGCTTGACGTCGCTGATTTTATATTCCTCACCCAAACAATTGAAGCTGCTCGTGGAAATCATTAAGCAATTTGAACTGTCCAAACAATACTTGGAAAGTCTCCAAGTAGCTATTGAAGCAGAAGACTTCGAATTCATTCGTGAGTCCTTCGATGGGGTGAATATGGCGGATGTGGCTGCGCTACTCGAAGAGCTTACTTTTGATGAATCGCTTTATGTGATTCGAAGTATAGAAACTCAGCAATCTGCGGATATACTCATTGAGTTGGAGGACGATACACTTGCTAAAGTTCTGAAAGAAATGCAGGCATCTGAGATGGCCACCTATATAGAAATGATGGATTCTGATGATGGAGCAGATATTCTCAATCTATTTGCAGAACGAGATCGCGAGGATATCATTAGCTACTTTCAGGATAAGGTCAAATCGGATCAGATTCTAGAACTCCTCAGATACGATGAAGACACTGCCGGGGGTATTATGGCGAAGGAATACATCCGAGCTAACAAGAATTGGAATGTAGTCCAGACGATCGAAGAAATTCGAAGACAGGCCGAAAATGTAGACAAGGTCTTTTCCATCTACGTGGTAAATAATCGTCAGCAACTATTAGGACGTGTATCCTTAAAAAAAATAGTTCTTGCCGCTGAAGGGACGAAAATTGAGGATATCTACGAAGATGAAGTGATCTCTGTTCCGACTTATATGGATCAGGAGGAAGTGGCAGAGATCATGCGAAAATATGACTTGGAATCTGTGCCAGTAGTCAATTCAAAAAATAAATTGGTTGGTCGAATCACGGTCGATGATATCCTTGATATAATCATGGAAGAAGCGGAGGAGGATATTCAGGCAATGACCGGAATCTCTGACACGGTGGATGAATATGATTCGGTATTCAAGCTTTCCAAGGCGAGACTTCCTTGGCTTTTGATCGGAATAGTAGGAGGACTTTTGGGAGCTGGATTCATTGGGTTTTTCGAAGAAGGCTTGAGCAAAGTCACCGCGCTAGCTTTTTTTATCCCTTTGATCACTGCCACCGGGGGGAATGTTGGTATTCAATCTTCATCTCTTGTAGTCCAGTCACTTGCTAACAAATCAATCTTTGATGATTCTCTTTCTAGGCGTTTTGTCAAAGTTTTTTTGGTTGCTATCTTGAATGGTGTCATCCTGGCCACCTTTGTTTTCGGAGCGGTTGTCTTTTTCTATCGTAGTGAAGTAGCCTTTGCTTTGGTGGTTTCAATTGCCTTATTCTCAGTAGTGTTATTAGCTTCATTTATGGGGACGATTACACCCATCGTCTTGGATAAGATAGGCATTAATCCTGCACTCGCATCCGGACCATTTATTACCACTGCCAATGATTTATTAGGACTGGCTGTCTATTTCTTAGTAGCGATGTCGCTGCTTAATATCTAATCTTCCCTATGAAAATTCTGATAATTGATGAGATGCATGAGGGAATTATTCCCTTGCTTGAAGAGCTTGGACATGAGGCGGTTTATTTGCCAAAAATCACTCGGGCGGAAATACTCGAGCAGGTAGATCAATATCAAGGTTTGATTATCCGTTCAAAAACTCCAATGGATCAGGAATTGCTTTCTAAAGCTCCTCAGTTAAAATTTATCGGAAGAGCAGGAGCGGGACTAGATCAGATTGATTTGGAATACCTTGAAAATCGAAATATCAAGCTTTTTCATGCAGCAAAAGGAAATCGTGATGCTGTAGCTGAGCATGCTTTGGGAATGTTATTGGCATTATTTAATCAATTCAAAAAAGCTGATTCGGAAATTAGAAATGGCATCTGGGATCGTGAAGGAAATAGAGGGGTAGAGCTTAAAGGTAAGACCGTCGGAATTTTGGGTTTTGGTAATATGGGGAAAGCCTTTGCCAAAAGGCTGAAGGGATTTGGAGTGAAAGTCCTGGCCTATGACAAATACAAGACTGGTTTTGGAAATAAATTCATTAAAGAAGTTTCGTGGGATGAATTAAAATCAAAAGCTGATATTCTAAGTGTCCATGTGCCTCTCACTGCTGAAACGAGAGATTTTCTTTCCTTATCTGAATTGAAAAGCTTTAAAAATCCATTCTGGCTAATTAATACCGCACGAGGAGAGGTGATTAGCTTTCAAACTCTGAATACTGCTTTAGATCAGGGTGTTTTAAAAGGAGCGGTTTTGGATGTTTTAGAGAATGAGAAGTTTAAGAAATTTAGCCCTAGCCAAAAGGTCGATTTTGAGAAATTAGCAGCTCGAAATACGGTGCTTTTTTCTCCCCATGTGGCCGGTTGGACTTTTGAATCCTATGAAAAAATCAATCAGGTTTTG
>JAFMBQ010000403.1 GCA_017858365.1 Algoriphagus sp.
TGCACTTTCGGGTCACTGAATTTCCGCATGAGTTTAAGATCATGCTCGGTAGCGCCTTCGTAGCTGTATTTGCCATCGTCACCTTTTACAAAACCATATCCGGTGCTGGTCTTTATAAAAGCAACACCGATTTTACTACAGATCTTGCAAAGCTTTATTTTGAATTTATCCTCTGGTAAAAAGTCATTTTCAAAGATCACTTTTAGGATTGCCCCTTGCTTTTTGCATTCGGTGTTGATGGCTTTGATCTCTTTTCGAACATAGCTCCAATCTTCTCCGAGAACTTTTCCGCAGTTGACGACCATGTCGATTTCGGTAGCGCCGTCTTTGCAAGCTTGACGAGCTTCGAGGACTTTCAGTTTAATCGTGCTGTTGCCATGAGGAAATCCAATAACCGAGCAAACATGAACTTTGGAGCCTTTCAAAATCTTGGCAGTTTCTTTGACAAAATAGGGTTTGATACAAACAGCGGCTACTCCGTATTCTACGGCTAGCTTACAGCCATCTTCCAATTCTTGATCCGTCATCGAGGGATGAAGGAGTGAGTGGTCGATCATTTTTGCGACTTCTTTTAAAGTAATATTCATGGAATCGTGATTAATTTTTGAAGTATAATTTTTTCAATTCATAAATAAGAATTGAGAAGTCTGAAAATCTGAACACTTCATACTTCTGATTTTAGCTTTCATACTTTGCTCTCATTTCCTTCGCTCCTTGGCACATTGCTGCTAGCTTTCGCTTTGCAGCCCATCGAGCGGTTTGGCTGAGTCCACAATCGGGAGCAACGGCTAATTTTTCCGCAGGAACGTATTGAAGTACTTGCTTGATTCGGTTCTTGACATCTTCGACAGTTTCTATGTAGTAATTTTTGACATCAATGATGCCTACAGCGACGTCCATTTTTTCTGCAAAAGTTGCCAAAAGAGGAAGCTCATCAAATTCCCGATTTGCCATTTCGATGTGAATCTCGTCTACTGTAAAGTCTAGAAAATCGGGAAGCATTGGGTACAATTTACGGAAACCAACAGGTCTTCCCTTAAAATTTCCAAAACATAAATGGGTGGAAAGTCGACTTTTCCCCACAGCTGGAGCAACCGTTCGGTTGAAAATATCTACAAAGCGCTTGGTGTCTTCTTTGTAGGCATAGCAAGACATGGAAGGCTCATCCACTGTAATTTCCTTGCAGCCTGCGTCTACTAAGCGCTGAATTTCGTCGCGTACTAAAGGAAGAAGTGCTTCCGTGATGTCAAATCGATCTTTGTAGATTTTTCCGTCAGGAATCATTCGGCCGCTCAAGGTATAAGGACCGGGGATCGAGGCTTTCAAAGTTGGTCCTTTTGGAGCCAGTCGAACTAAGCGCTGGTATTCTTCAACGGCACCTAATCCACCCGGAGCTGTAAGTGGATCGATAACCGAATGCTTCCCACGCTGATCATGCGCCGGCGGACCAAATTTTCGAGTTTCATCATGATTGGCTTTGAGCCCTTTTAGGAAACCGTAAAAAGATAGGTTGAAATCAATTCGGGTTTGCTCGCCGTCGGTAATCACATCCAGACCGGCATCTACCTGATCTTTGATGGCGATACTGACCGCATCGTCAATCATCTCATCGATATCGGCTTTACCAAATTTATCGAGATTATTTGATCCGAATTCGAGCCAGCCCGGAAAAGGGTAGGAGCCGATGACGGTGGTTCTGATTGGGTTTGGTTGCATGGGTTAGGGAAAAGGGGTTAGGAGAAAAGAGATTAGAAGATTGGAGATTAAGAGATTTTGAGAATAGTTATTTAAAGGTTAATAAAATTGAGAGCAGCTGCTGAATTAATAGCAATCTATTACTTTAGTCAATTTTCGGCGGTCATCGGATATCCCTCATCCCACAATTTCCTTCACTTTCCCGCTCTCTTTATTTCTGACTATCGTCACCTGATCTCCATTTGGGAGTTTTTCGGTTTTGATCAGCCAGTGATTTGCATCATATTCAGTATAGACAGAAGGTTTCGTGACGCCGGTTTGACCTCGCCAAACTTTCAAATCAATCGGTTCCCAAAGCTTAGTTTTGGCTGATTTATAGGCGGCATCTATCACGGCATTCACTATGTAGCCATCGTAGAAAGTTTCCTGTGGTTGAGTTCCATTTTCGATTGCTTCAAACATATCGATAAACATGTTCGGATAGCCTAATTCATGGGCTTCATCACCGACTGGGAACTGCCAGCCGGAATCAGATTCTGCTTTTTCGGCAACATATCCTTTTCCTTCGCCTGAGGTAAACATTTCGAAACCTGTTCTCAGCCAAGAATTCACCCAGATTGTTCCTTCAGTGCCCATCACTTCATCGCGAAGATCCATCCCACCACGGAAGGTCCAACTTACTTCGAATTGTCCGATGGCTCCGTTTTCATATTTCACCAAGCCGATCGCATGGTCTTCCGCGTCTATAGGTTTGACTTGCGTATCTGCCCAGCACATCACCTCAACAGGACGAATATCTTTTCCGATAAAATTTCGGCTGATTTCTATGCAGTGACAGCCCAAATCTACAATTGCTCCGCCTCCTGCTGCTTCTAAATCCCAAAACCAATCCGCATGCGGACCGGGATGGGTTTCTCGAGACTTTGCCCAAAGTACTCTACCTATCGCACCCTCCTGAACTGATTTGAGGGATTTTTGAAATTTTGGTGTATAGCAAAGATCTTCCAAATAGCCTGAGAAGATTCCTACTTTTTCGCAGGCATTCATCATTCGAAAAGCTTCTTCGGCTGTTCTTCCCAGTGGTTTGGTGCAGAGTACTGGCTTTTTGTGCTTCACGCAGAGCATCACTGCTTCTTCATGCAGATAATTGGGTAATGCAATAATTACAATCGCTGAGTCTGGATGTGCAACTGCTTTTTCCATATCGGTGAAGGAGATAGGAACATTATAATCTTTCGCAAACCGAGCCACAGTCTCTTCCGATCTCGAATAGACAACTTTGACTTCGTCTCTCGACCGTCTTCCAGTTAATGACTCGGCATAAAACCTACCAATAAATCCTCCTCCGAGAATACATATGTTTGCCATAGGTTATGAGTTTTTGGGTTTGAGTACTTAATATATTACCTGCGGACTAATTTAGAAATTAACTTCATTGCTTATTTTGAAGAGTTTTGCTCTGAAACATAAGATGGTATGCCGTTTTGCTGATACATTTTAGCGATTCGATGACCATGTTCATCATAAGCGGCTTGGAAGATTTCTGTAGCTTTTTCCGCTCCGATTACTGCTCCGGCAGTCAATACTTTTGGCGGATGGCCAGCTTTGGTAAGCAAGTTTGCAACTTCGGCTTTGATGGAATTGATCAACATGCAAGAGCCAATGGTGGAACCTGGAGCGACGGGGGTTTCTAGATTTTCAATTTTTACCATGGCATCCCCGACAGGAGCTCCAGAATCTAAAACCAAATCGCAGAAATCTTGCAGTTTCTTCCCATCAGACTTTTTGGAAGTGGAGGCTTCAGAATGCTTTTTGGAAATTAGTCCAACAGTTTTGATCCCTTTGGATTGGAAAATCTCAGCCATTTCTATTGGCACCACATTACAACCAGAGGAAGAAATCACTAAGGCTGAGTCTATTTCAGAAAGGTCAAAGTTTCGAAGAATTTGCGAAGCTAGGCCTGGAACATTCTCCAGAAACATGGCTTGGCGCTGTCCATTAGCTCCGACCACCAGATTGTGAAATGTCAGGGAAAGTTCTACAATCGGGTTGAAACCTGGAAATGAGCCATAGCGAGGCCACATTTCTTCCACCATGATTCGACTATGTCCGGAACCAAAGACGTGAACCATTCGACCTGCAAGTATGGATTTTGAAAACCAAACCGCTGCAGTTTGAATGGCTGATTCTTGAGTTCGAATACAATCTAAAAGTTCTTGACAGCGATCGAGATAGGTTTGAGTATAGCTCATTTGAAATTGGTTAGTCTGATTTATGATTTATTCATAGCAAAAGCTGCGGCACCAATGGCCCCAGAAAAGTCTTCAAATTGTGCTTTCAAGATTTCGGTTTGTTTTCCCTGAGGCCGGAATTCGTACCGGTCAATAAAATCTTGAAGTGGATCAAATAGAATATTAGCTGCATGAGTCAAGCCGCCAGAAAGTACAACTGCCTCCGGTGAAAAGATATTGGCAAGGGAGCAAATCGATAACGCTAGGGTTCGCATCATGTCCAGCCACATCCATGTGGCGAAAGTTTCGCCTTTTTGATAAGCTTCCAACAATTCATAAGTGCTTT
>JAFMBQ010000404.1 GCA_017858365.1 Algoriphagus sp.
ATGTTCATGTAAATCACCTGAACCGGGCAGTAAAAGCTTCTACTTCTAAAACCACCACACAGATTATATCAGAACGTGTTTTGCAGGAATCAAAAGTTCTGCTCCGGCATACCAACTGGAATGTAGCAGAAGTAGCTTACGCACTTGGTTTTACCGAAGTCACCCACTTCAATAATTTCTTCAAAAAGCATCTGGAAATCAGTCCTACCGTATTCAGGAAATCTAATTAGACTTATGAACCAGAACAATTAGAAAAAAAATGTTTTACCAAATCCATCTCATTGGGAATAATCAATTACAAAAAGAAATATGGAAATCGAAAAAAGAATTCTTGGTAAAAAAGGTCTTGAAGTTTCTTCAATAGGTTTGGGCTGCATGGGTATGAGCTTTGGTTATGGACCTGCCAAAGACAAAAAGGAGATGATCCAATTGATCCGGGAAGCGGTGGACTTAGGTGTTACTTTTTTTGATACTGCAGAGGTTTATGGCCCTTTTACGAATGAAGAACTGGTAGGAGAGGCCCTCGAGCCCTTCAAAGGTAAAGTGACTATCGCAACCAAGTTCGGCTTTGATATTGATCGAAAACAAATGAAGCACGTAGGAATCGATTCCCGACCTGCAACGATTAAAAGAGCTGTGGATGAATCACTCACGCGACTAAGAGTAGAATCCATAGACTTACTGTATCAGCATCGGGTAGATCCAAATGTCCCCATTGAAGAAGTGGCAGGAACGGTTGCTGATTTAATTAGTGCGGGTAAAGTGAAGCATTTTGGTTTGTCTGAAGCTGGTGCAGCCACGATCAGAAAAGCAAATGAAGTTTGCGCTGTCACAGCTTTGCAAAGCGAATATTCGCTTTGGACCCGAAAGCACGAAAAGGAAATAATCCCCACTATTGAGGAATTAGGAATAGGTTTGGTGGCTTATAGTCCTTTGGGTAAAGGGTTTTTGACAGGAAAAATTGATCAAAGCACACAGTTTCAGGAGGGGGATATCCGAAATATACTTCCGAGATATACCCAGGAAGCAAGAGAAGCGAATAAAGCGTTACTGGATGTGATCGAAAGATTTGCAAAGGAAAAAGAAGCTACGCAAGCTCAGATTGCGCTAGCTTGGGTGCTGGCTCAAAAACCATGGATAGTTCCTATTCCCGGAACCACCAAATCGCATCGCTTGAAAGAAAATCTTGGTGCACTTCAAGTTCAGCTATCCTTCTCAGAACTGAAAGAAATCGATAGCCTATCCAGTCAGGTTCAGATCATAGGAGATCGATACCCTGAAGCGATGGAAAAATCCACAGGATTGTAAAACCTGAATAAAATTACGATCTCTAGAATATCGCTCATCTTATAATATTACTACTGAGGGGTAAATCTATGGCAGTTTTCGCTTCAAAGAAATCCTCGTAAAATGGAATTACAAGGCAGCAGATTGGAAATAAAATCCCAATCTGTGTAGATTGAGAAAAAGCTGAAAAGGATTCTTTGGATGTTTTTTAAACCAAATCCGGATTATCCCCAGTAAGGAATTTGCCATCTCACCCTGTTTTAAATAATATTTCGATAATTTGAGAGGTATTAAAAATCACCCCTGAAAAAACTAATTCTATGAACATAAGCATTTGCCAAACTCCCACAGAATTAGGAAAATTAGCTGGAAAAGAAGGTTCAATCCTAATCAGAGAAGCAATTCAAAATCAAGGCTTTGCAAATATCATCTTAGCAACCGGCACAAGCCAATTCGAAACCTTAAACCAGCTGCTTGCTGAAAAGGATATCGATTGGTCCAAGGTCACTGTCTTTCATTTAGATGAATATTTAGGTTTGCCAATTACCCATCCGGCAAGTTTTAGAAACTATTTAATGGTGCGTTTCTTCAATCATTTGCCCCAATTAAAGGCCTATTTTTTGATCGATGGAGAAGTGGATCCGACGGCCGAATGTGCCCGTCTTGGAGATTTGATTAGCAAACATCCGATTGATGTCGCCTTTGTTGGAATTGGTGAAAACGGTCACCTTGCGTTCAATGATCCACCCGCAGATTTTGATACTGAACTACCCTATATCTTGGTGGATCTCGATCATGCTTGTCGGATGCAACAATTTGGAGAGGGCTGGTTTCCAAGTTTAGAGGCTGTACCTCAACAGGCAATCAGCATGTCTATTCAACAAATCCTGAAATCGAAAGCCATAATCTGCTCCGTGCCGGATACCCGAAAAGCAATAGCCATAAAAAATTGTATTGAAGGCCCAATCACCCCGGATCATCCAGCCTCAATCCTCCAAAGTCATTCCCACTACACCTTATTTTTGGACGAAGGTTCCCCGTCACTGCTTTCTGCGCATTGATCGGAAAAGTCTTGTTTTGCTGAAGAAAAATTTTGTATTTAAAGCGATACTCAATCGATCATTTTGAGATATCACTTCGTTATAATCAGCCTGGAAGAACTATGTCCTCAAAATCAGTGGCCGTAAAAGCAGAGTCATTAAGCCAAAAAGATACCTGGATCTCGATTGCAATCATCGGAGTCCTTTTTTTCGTTTTTGGATTCGTGTCCTGGATCAATGCCATCCTGATTCCTTATTTTAAAATAGCATTCACACTCAGCAATTTCGATTCCTATCTAGTTGCTTTCGCTTTTTACATTTCCTATTTGGTGATGTCGGTTCCTGCCTCTTACCTGCTCAAAGCTGTAGGTTTTAAAAGGGGAATGATGTTTGGCTTTTTCATTATGGCGGTCGGTGCATACATCTTTATTCCCGCCGCAATTGGAAGAACCTACGAGGTCTTTTTGCTGGGGCTTTTCACCTTGGGAACAGGTCTCGCGGTACTTCAAACCGCTGCTAATCCCTATGTGACAATTTTGGGGCCCAAGGATAAAGCTGTTCAGCGGATCAGTGTAATGGGGATTTTCAATAAAGGCGCAGGAATTCTGGCTCCCATCATCTTTGCTGCAGTGGTACTTCGAGTAGGAGATACAGAACTTTTCCAGCAACTGGAAACCATGGGAGAGCTTGAGAAAAATATCGTTTTGGATGAGTTGATTCGAAGGGTAATTACACCTTATGCTGTCGTCGGAACCATCTTGGTGAGCTTGGGAATTCTGGTGCGCTTTTCACCACTTCCAGAGATCGATACCGAACATGAAAGTGCAGAGCTTGCCGAAGCAAACTCCAGCAAAACCTCCATCTTACAATTCCCTCATCTGATTTTGGGAGCCTTCGCTATTTTCCTACATGTGGGCACCCAAGTGATCGCCATCGATACGGTGATTGGCTACGCAAACTCATTTGGAATAGGATTGATGGAAGCCAAAGTCTTTCCTTCCTTTACACTCGCTTTCACCATCATTGGATATTTGATTGGAATTTCTCTGATTCCAAAAGTGATTTCTCAGGTCAATATTTTAAGAATTTGTACGCTGTTGGGAACGACTTTCACACTCTTGATCCTATTCACTTCCGGCGAGGTTACGCTTTTTGGTATTACCACAGACGTTTCCATCTGGTTTGTAGTATTACTTGGTTTGGCGAATTCATTGGTTTGGGCGGGAATCTGGCCTCTGGCGCTAGATGGATTGGGCCGGTTCACCAAACTGGGAGCATCGATCATGATTATGGGACTTTGTGGAAATGCAATTATGCCCTTGATCTATGGATATCTGGCTGATTTGTACGATGTCCGCTTTGCGTATTGGGTACTTTTCCCTTGTTATCTCTACCTAGTTTATTATGCGGCTTATGGGCATAAAGTCAGAAAATGGGCCTTCGCAAAATGAAATCGAGCATGACACAAACCTATCACCTCATCCAGATTATTTTCCATGGGAGATTCCTCCCGACAGCTAACGGGATAGCCTTAAAAAGTCAAATTATAAACAGATGAAAATCCAAGGCAACTCATATCGGGATGGATCAGCGATCGAGATTTCTTTTTCCGAAGGAATCATTGACAGCATCTCAGAAACTCAAACTCCTTTAGATGAAAACCTGATTCTCGGGCCTGGATTTACAGATATCCAAGTCAACGGCTACGGAGGAATCGATTACAATGAGATTCAATCAGACCCGATGAATCTGGCTGAGATTTCCAGACTTTTATACCAAGAGGGAGTTACAACTCATTTTCCAACGATTATCACCAATGATCCCGATCAAATCAGTCGGCTAATTCTTCAGCTTGTTGCCCTTCGGAAAAGCGATGAGTTTTCCAGAATGAGTATTGAAGGCTTGCATATTGAAGGTCCATTTATATCTCCGATGGATGGTCCCA
>JAFMBQ010000405.1 GCA_017858365.1 Algoriphagus sp.
TTGTTCCTAGTTTAGGCAACAAAACTGGTCCAGTTATTTAAGCAGTTAGGAACAGGAAAGGGTCTTACTCCCTGATTTTTAATTATTTATACGCAAAAATCAGTTTCTATAGAATTGATGGTTATTATTCACAAAATCAAGTAGAATAACTTGATTTCATAATTAACCTGATCGATTAAAGAAATATTTCTTTCACCGATAGTAGTCTATTTTCTAATCAGAAATTATTTAAAAAAGTCGACCTGTTCTGCTCTTAATTTATCACAAAGCCTATTAGATGGAATTATTACGTCATCGTAAGTCAGTACTTGATCCTTTGAAACATCATTTTTTAGCAAACATCCTTCTGCTAACCCTATTGGTAAAAGATTTTCCTTTAAGGAAACTTCATAATTTTCGCATAAGCCATAAGTCATATACCCACCAAGGTCATCAATCTTTTCGCCCTTTTTGAGATTGACTTTTGCAGTAGCCACTACATCTACCATAGGTTTTCCAATTGGAGCTAGTGCAGCATCATGAAAAAGAACGGCTCTGGCTACTGTCATAGGAACTTCAAAATGGCAGAGGTGATAGGGGGTAAAGAAAAGGTATAAAGGTCCTTTTCCTAATTTATACAGATTTAGGTAATGCTGCTGTTTGGGATCATCGTGGGTCCCCAAAACAAAAACTCCCGGTCCTGGTTCTGCTCCTACCACATAATCAACTATTCCATCTCCTTCCAAAAGTGCCTCAAAGGGATATAAATCCTGAAAAACATCCTTCAAAGGCGTTCCGCTAGCCACTGTAGGACCAAACATTCCTCTTTTAGCAACCTTCATCCCTGTACCATTTGCAACGATTGCCTGCTCGAATGAAATCTTGGTACCATCGGCAAAGGACGTTACCATCTTAGGGTTTTGTCCCCATTGCTTCGCAAACCCTTCTTGAGTAGTCGGATTTCTATACGTGTCATGCAAGCCTTTAATATTACCGCATAAAACAGGTTTCACACCTATCGATTTCACAAATCGAAAAAGATTCATTTCAACTCCAGGCTGATCACCATCGGCATTGGTCAGAATTACTCCAGCTTTATCTGCATATACTTTTAAAATGGGGCCAATTGTGCCATCAACTTCGGCATTCATCAGAATGACATGTTTTTTATACTCAAAGGCTTTGAGAATTATGCGTGCTGAGAATTCTATCGCTCCGGTGACTTCAATGATGGCATCTATTCCTTCAGCTTCACAGAGGATATCAGCATAATCAGTAATGCTAAATTTACCATTCCTGATGTTATCCTCTAATTCATCCTTTTTGACAATATAAATAGGATCTGTAATTCCTGCTTCAAAATAAGCCTCTCTGGCACGGTCTACATTTCTGTTGAAGATCGCAACAAGCCTCATCCCAGGAACAGAATTAACCATTTGATTGGCAATGCCCCGAGCCATAAAACCAGCCCCGATCATTGCTACTTTTATAGGATTATTTTCAGCGTGTCTTTTTTTTAAGGCATTATCTATAATTACCATATGAAATTATTTTAATAATTAGGGTGATTTTTATCTTTTTCAGATATGACTTCAGGATTTATTGGCCATTCAATTTTAAATTCAGGATCATCCCATCTAATCCCCGCTTCAGCACCTGGAGTATAAAACTGAGTTACTAAATAAGAAACTTCACAATTGTCTACCAAGGTGATAAAGCCATGAGCAAAGTCCTCAGGAACATAAAGCATTTTATAATTGTCTTGTGTCAGTTCAACACCCACCCATTGCTTATAGGTTGCCGAATTCTTCCTGAGATCTATGATGACATCATAAATTGCTCCTCTAGTACATCGGATTAATTTTGTCTCCTGAAAAGGATCGTTTTGATAATGCATCCCTCTTATCGTTCCTTTCTTAAGACTTAAGGACGTATTGGATTGTTTGATGTCATGTTTCAAACCATGCGCAGCTAATTCTTTAGCGCACCAAGACCTTCCAAAAAAACCTCTTTCATCTTCTAGTTTCTTGATTTCAAGAACAAAAGCACCTTTAAGTTTTGTTTCAGTAAATATCATATTTGTTTATTTTCACCAATTCCAAGAAAGGTTATCATTCAGAAAATCTTTATTTTGAAGATTGTTTAAAACCTCAAGCCTCATATACTGAGATTTCCGGTACTGATGATCATTAAATTTCATTTCAGTAAGATTGGAATAAAGATCTTTAATTGTTGTGTTAAGGTCAAAGACGGGGAGATAATCTGGAGCCAACTTCGCGAACAAATCGAAATTCACTTTATATGATCTTTTATCTGGTTGGGCATCTAAATTAACAGATACTTTTACACTGGGTATAACCTCTGCTACAGCTCTTGCTAGTTCGACAACCTGATAATTCCAGGAATTGGAACCAGTGTTAACTGCTAAAAAAGCACCTCCTTTGTCTGTATTTCGGTTAATACCAAAATCAATTGCTCTCCCCATATCTAAAACATTGATCAGTGGCCTCCATGGAGTACCATCACTCAAAATTGATATTTCTTTTGAAGTGACTGCTCCAGCTACAAAATCATTTAATACCAAATCCAATCTAAGACGATCTGAAAAACCACAGGCCGTTGCAAAGCGGAAGCAGGTTATTATAAAGTTTTCGCTGGCAAGTTTGCTTAGTCCATTTTCTGCTTCGACTTTGGATTTTGCGTAGGCAGTTAAAGGATTGACTTTGTCAGTTTCTACCTTTGGAAAATCATCTGCCTCACCATAAATACTACAGCTTGAGGCAAAAACAAATGATTTAACCCCATTTTTCTTGGCTGATTCAGCCATCCTGATAGCTGATCTACAATTAACATCCATTGTCACCTTTTCAAACTTATTTCCCATTGGATCATTAGAAATTGCTGCCAAATAAACCACAGCATCTACTCCTTCAAACAAGTTCTCCGGATAGTCCCTTACATCCCCGAAAATTTGTTTATTCAATTGATTATCGGGAAGAAAATCAACATTGGTCAAGCATTTCGAAAAATAGCCCATGTCATAACCTATGAGCTCAGCATTGGGGTAAGACTGACGTAGTCTACTTATTAATCCGGGACCTACATATCCCATATTTCCTGTTATAAGAATTTTCATACAACCTATTTTGAATAATTTTTATAAAAATTATTTTGATTTAATTATGAAGATAAATTTTTATTAACTAAAAAAGTTACCATACTTTCCAAGGAGCCTTTCTGTCACTGCATAAACTCTCCAAAACTTGTTTATCCCTTAAGGTGTCCATGGCTTGCCAAAATCCATAATGCTTAAAAGCGGAGAGTTGTCCATTTTCAGCCATTTGCTCCAAAGGACCTTTTTCCCAAATTGTTTGATCATCGGAAATATACTCAAGTGCTTCTGGCTCAACCACAAAAAAACCACCATTGATCCATGCATTTTCCACGCCATCTCCCTTAGGTTTTTCTTTAAAAGTTTCAATTCTTGTGCTTTCTTCTCCCAATGTAAAAATACCAAAACGTCCTGATTGCTGAACTGCAGTCAAAGTAACCAAAGCCTTTTGCTCTTTATGGAAAGCAATTGAAGCGGTTATATCGACGTCGCTAACACCGTCCCCATACGTGAGGCAAAATGTACCCTCCTTCACATAATCAGAAATTCTCCTGATTCTACCTCCGGTCATAGTGTCTTCTCCAGTATTCACTAAAGTCACTTTCCAGGGCTCACTATTTTTTCGATGAATTTCCATTTCATTTTTTTCAAGATCAAAGGTCACATCGGACATGTGTAAAAAATAATTCGAAAAATATTCCTTGATCATGTGACCTTTATAGCCGCAACAGATCACAAAATCATTGATGCCATGAAAAGAATAAATTTTCATAATATGCCAAAGGATAGGTTTTCCTCCTATTTCTACCATTGGCTTGGGCCTTGTCCCACTTTCTTCACTAATACGGGTGCCAAATCCTCCCGCCAAAATCACTGCTTTCATTAGGTTATTATTAAAAGGTTAGATATAAGAATTTTAATGCTAATAATGTGTTCTGGAAATCATATTTGATCAAATAAAACGAAATCAGTATGTCAAAAATTAAAATTGCAAAAATTTAATACATTAAAATCTATCGCACAATCTACTTGATATTTTTAATTCTGACGAGACGGAAAAAGAAGAGGTTAAGAGGAATTAAGAAGATACGAAAAGAACAATGAAACTGGCAGAAACTTAGGGATAGTTCATTAAACTGTGTCTAGGTTTAAATTTATGTTTCAAAGGACTGG
>JAFMBQ010000406.1 GCA_017858365.1 Algoriphagus sp.
CGCAATGCAGCAGATGGTTCCTTCTTTAGATAGTGACCGACATTTCATTTTGCCAATCCCTCCAGGGCTTCATCCGGAGAGTGCTGAGCTTTTTGGCTTTTTCACTTATGAATTCAGAGTAGGGCATGCACACTTCGACGATCGAGAGGATAATCTTTGGTCTACTGCACAAGGGAGATATGGTAGGCCTCTTAGGGTGACGGGAATTCAACATCCAGTACCTAATCTACTTTGCTCGCTCAATCGAGACGCTGATCAGATGTATGTATCTGCTCCCTTTGCAAAAGCAGTATTTAAAGGAAAAAATGTAACTGCCAAACCACCAAGAACTAGCCTTTGGGCAGTGCTTTATGCCCAAGTCATTCAGGCTGATGGGAAAGATTTTCGAAATATATTGCTCGGTGAGCGAATTATGAAAATAGGAGTTAAAGTGAGGCCTGATAAAAAAGAGGAGGATAGGTTTAAATCTATTATCGATGCGGTTTATAAGCCAAATGTTGTGCCTACTTTGATTACTTCGACTTTGGTTCAAAATATGGCAATACTTGAAAAAGGGCATTTAATCGCCAACATGAAAGAAAGTCAGGCACTAGGGACAGCAATTTTTACGTCACAAGAAATTGCTAATCGGCTGTTAATGTTTGGACTTCCAGAAGATAGCCCACTAAGTGTAACTGTAGTGGAGGTATTTGGCAGTATCACTAACTTATTTGATCATCTAGATGCGTATAAAGATTTGGATGAATCTCCTTTTTTCAAGCAGATTCTAGCAAATGCCAACTTGAAAGAAGCGCCACAGACAAATACACCTGAGGAAATGAAACCGCTTAGTGCAGGTCTGGGGCATTTTAGAATAGTAAGAACTTCACCACTGACCAAAGTGCCATTCGTATGTTGTCCAACATGTGAATAACCAAAAAGACCGGCTTAGGCCGGTCTTTTTTTATACTTTTCCTTTTAGCATTAGATTCCAATACATAAATGGTAATCCGTATTTTTTCAAAAGCCACATACTGTATTGCTCTTTGGTTGTGTCAACAAATTTTGAAATCAGTGGATCGCTATCTCTCACATTATCATATTTGAACTCAGCCAGTAACATCTTACTATAGCCAGTTACGATAGGACATGAGGAATACCCTTCATAAGATTCAGAACCGATTTTTCCAGTTTGGATTAGTTGGATCAAATTTTTGACAAGCACAGGAGCTTGCTTACGGATAGCAGCACCTGTTTTTGCTGTTGGTAAAAATGCTACATCCCCAATGCAGAAAATATTTGGAAATCGCTTGTGTTGCATGGAATGGATATCTACATCGACCCATCCTTTTCCTGGGCCATCAGGGATAGAGATTGGGGACTCTTGGATGAATTTTGGCGCAGTCTGTGGTGGTGCCAAATGCAACATGTCATAATGAACCTTGATTTCCATTGCACCGACAAGTTCTTCCCCTAGGACATTTCCTTCCATTATGGTGCAATTACTCTCCCCGGGCTTAGAATATTGAAAAGTAATTTCCTGCTTTTCACTATCTATTTTAACAGGCGCGTAAAATGGTTTGAAGATAATATCTCGATCATGGATGATTTTGTTCAGGGTCCTTGCGAAATCAGGAACTCCGAAAATAACGGTGCCTGGAGTGGCGTAAAGAACGTTAGTCTTATCTCTAATCCCCTGCTTTCTGAAATACTCCTCAGCCAAATACATGATTTTTTGGGGAGCTCCTCCGCATTTGATTGGTGTTGTAGGCTGGGTAAATACTGCATTTCCACCTTTGAAATTTTGTAAAACTTCCCAAGTATGTTCAGGATCAGTATAGTTGGAGCAAACGACTCCTTTATCCAAGGCCTCTGGCAATCCAGGCAAAAGCTCGGGTGCCATGATTAAGCCGGGAACTGGAATCAAATAATCGTAGGTAAACGAACCTGAATTTGCAGTAGTAACTTCATTTTGATCGGGATTAATTGCCGTTGCTTTATCCTTGATCCAATCGACATCCTTTGGAATATAATCTGCTTCATTACGTTCTGTTTCCTTAAAATCGAAAGTTCCTGCTCCTACCAAAGTCCAAGCAGGTTGATAGTAGTGCTTTTCAGAAGGCTCAATAATGGCTAGTTGGAGTTTGGGGTCTTTTCGCTTAAGTTGAGCAGCAATGGTAATTCCCGCTGTTCCTCCTCCGATAATTAGAATTTGATAATGTTTCATAACTGCTTGGGTTAAAATGGAAATTCAATTTAAATCCCTGCAATCATTAATTTCGTGACAAAAATCACCTTGACTAGAATTTTATTCCCTAAACTTTGGACATTTAGAGCACGTTTTCGATAAACTCCTTTATTTTTAACTGGAGAAAAATTTTCTTCCCATTGACTCAAAAATTTATAAGCCCAATGAATCCTACAGAACTTCAAACTTTACTTCCAAATTTCACGGATCCCAACTTACTTCAGGCACTGCTTGACAAAGGGCAGCTAATGCATCTTGAACCAGGAAAGGTCTTGATGGAACCGGGTCAATTCGTGAAGATGGTTCCTATAGTCCTTGAAGGATCAATTAAAATCCTGAGAATGGATGAAGAAGGAAAAGAGCTATTTCTGTATTATTTAGATCCTGGAGAGACTTGTGCACTTTCTCTAACCTGCTGTACTGCAACCAAGCCTTCCGAGATTAAAGCGGTAGTAGAGGAACCAACCACTCTTATTGGAATACCAATCTTGGCGCATGAGCAGTTTACAGATGAGTATAAGCAGTGGAAAGATTTTGTATCGAATACTTATCAAAGGAGATTCCATGAAATGCTCCTGGCATTAGATGCTGTGGCTTTTAAACGGATGGATGAGCGGCTGATGCGCTACATTGTCACTAAGATGAAGCAATACAAATCCAACGAGCTACATACTACACATCAAGAAATAGCAAACGAGTTAGGGACTTCTCGTGAGGTGATATCCCGGTTGTTGAAGCAACTTGAGAAGAAAAAATGGATAGAACTTGGGAGAAATGTGATCTACATTCGAGATGATTTTGAGGAGTTGATAGCACGTTAAATCAATTCATGACCAAAATGGGAACTGTACTTTGATAGGCCATTGCTAGCGAATGACTCCTTTCTCGAAATACCTCCCAAAAATTTTTATGCTGGTGGCACATCACCAAGATGCTATCTTCATTCATTTCGAAATAGCTGTTGATTCCTGCATTAGTTGAATCGGATTCTATATTTGTGATGGAAGTTGTTTTTAGCTGAAAATTATCTTTTAAATAAGTGGAAAGTCCTAAGCTAGCTAGCTCGTCTTTAAAATCTCTGACTTTGCTTACATGTAGAAAGTTGATCTCCAGTCCCCAATTATTCTTA
This sequence comes from Algoriphagus sp., assembly GCA_017858365.1. Classification (GTDB taxonomy): domain Bacteria; phylum Bacteroidota; class Bacteroidia; order Cytophagales; family Cyclobacteriaceae; genus Algoriphagus. The sequence goes on from JAFMBQ010000406.1 coordinate 3,357, forward strand.
AAAGCAATCACCCGGTCTAGCATAGGCTTCTCATGATTTGAAAATTGCAAAGCCATAGTGAGTTTCCCGATCTGAAAAACAGGCGCTTTTGCTGGGACCACTAGAACCGGAACATTAGACTCCTTGAGTAAATTCTGGGTGGTACTTCCCATGATTAGTTTTTTTAATCCCCCAGCACCAGATGTGCCGATGACGATCACATCTACCTCATATTGGCTTGCCAATCGACTGATAGAGATAGATGCGGTACCTTCTTCGACTATTTTTTCAAATTTTAAGTGTTCGGATTTATATTTCTTCTCGATTTCATCAAGCAATTTCTTCGCGTCGGTATGCATTGAATCCAAAGCTATGGCTGCCTGTGAAGCAAAATCATAGATCAACTCTACAATATGGACAAGAATGACGGTTGTTTTTTGATTTCGATTTAGACTCAAAGCAAGCTCAAAAGCTTTGATTGAATTTTCAGAAAAATCAACTGGAATTAGAATTTTCATGATATTGGGTTTTAGTTAGGTCAATTTACGAGTTCGGAGAAATAATAAAAATGATTAAAGTCAGTAGATCCTACATTTAATATTCAGGAAACATTAGTGATTTTTGGTTTTGATCTGAATAGAACTGAAGAAATAGTGTGTAACAAAAGTCACTTCTCTGAAAAGCAGCACTAATTACATTTGTGGATATAATTCTAAAAAAATAATAATGGATATCATTGTTCTAATTGGTTTTGCGGCTGCAATAATTATAGGAGTAAGTTTGGGTCTGATTGGTGGTGGAGGTTCCATCCTGACTGTTCCTGTATTGGTTTATGTTTTAGGTGTCGAGCCTGTATTGGCTACTGCCTATTCACTTTTTGTGGTGGGGAGCACTTCATTGGTTGGTTCTTTTACTTATATGAAAAAG
>JAFMBQ010000407.1 GCA_017858365.1 Algoriphagus sp.
GTCTGCCGACGATAAAAAGGATTTCAAAGCCTGTTTTCCCTATTAATGGGAATAGGTAACGGCAATGGTTGAAATTTATTTTCTTTAGGTTAACAGAATTTAACCGCAATTTTCGCTTTTTCATTAACCCCAAACTTAAATTTGTCCGTATATTGATTACAGTTTAATAACTGAAAAGCTTATAGATTAAAATTTTACATGAACAGATTACTGATAATTTTTACATGCCTCTGGCTGCTGATACCTGTTTTAGGTATTGCGCAGCATGTTCGTGTGCTCAGTGAGAATCTTGAGTTCAATGGAGATTTGGGTTCAACCCAACGTAAAACAATCATCTTACAAAATGAATCAGATCAGTCCAAGACTTTCTTTCTCAAGAATCTGAGAGGAAATATTGGGTCATCTCAAAATATTAAGATCTGCATCGGAGATCAGTGCTTTAATCCGAGAAAAGATTTGGCGAAAATTAAATTAACTCTCAAGCCGGGGGAAACCGTAACTGATATGTATCTCGATTTTGAGATGGGAATTGCAGAGACTAGAGGTGCTTTCGATTTATTCTTTGTGAATGAATCAAATTTAAAAGACGCTTTTGTCGTTGAAGCAGTATATGAAGTTGAAAACTCGAAAAACAAAGTAAATGAGTTTGATTACAAAGACATGATCTTGAGTGATATTTATCCTAACCCAAGCAATCGTATTGCTCAACTGGATTACGAATATAAAAACCCAAAAATCAAAGCAAAAATCACCATAAACAGCTTCATAGGAAATCCAATTGCAGAATACGAACTGGACCCTGAAAGGAGTACACTGCTGATCAATGTGTCAGAATTCACACCAGGGTTTTATTTCTATACGCTTTTCTTAGACAATAAAAATATTGTCACCAAGAAGCTGCAAGTCAAGAAGTAATCAATTCCTCAATCCGATTATCAATTTGAATCCGAATATTTATCCCGTATATTTGCGGTCTTGAAAACAAAAATGCGCGTACAATCCCTTCTATTTCTACTACTTATCCTTGCAATCACTTCCTGTGGCCCCTTCAATAAATTGGAGAAAAGCACAAACTGGGAAGAGCTTTATAAAGGCGCGAATGATTATTACCAAGCAGGGGAGTTCAATAAGGCTATTATTCTGTACGATAAAGTGCTTCCAGTAATTAGAGGAAGTGAAAAAGCAGAATTAGCGGACTACAACTATGCGGATTGCCACTTCAAGACCAAGCGCTATATAGAGGCAGCTGGATATTTTAATAATTTCAACCGAACTTATAATAGAAGTCCACTGGCAGAAGAGGCACTTTTTATGAATGCGTATTCACTATACTTGGACTCGCCTGATTACAATCTTGATCAACAGAGTTCCCAAGAAGCTGTTTCAGCAATTCAGCGATTTGTGACTCAGTTTCCGGGTTCAGCAAGCTATGAGCGAGCAATGGAGATGTTGGTTGATTTGCAAGGTAGATTTGAAGAGAAAGCGTTCCAAGAGTCGAATATGTACTATCGATTGAAAGACGGTTTGTATCCAGGAGATTTCTACAGAGCTTGTATCATAAATTTTCAAAACTTCGCAAAAGATTATCCTGAGTCAAAGCATAACGAGGAATTGGCATATAAACTGGTAGAAGTAAGTACTGGCTACGCCAAGAATAGCTTATTTGTAAAAAAAGAGGAAAGATTAAATGATGCGCTGGCCTTTGCCACCACATTTTACAGAAGATATCCAAGTAGCCCATTTATCGGTGAAGTGAAAAAATATGAGAGTGAAGCGCGTGAAGAGCTAACGGATCATATTGAGTTAAAGAATAAATATGCTCAGCAAGCTGCTGAGCAAACAGCTAAAATTGAGGCTGAAAAGAACTTAGTTAAAAAAGAGAATTAATAAAATCTAAATAAAAAGATATGGCAACTAATCCATCAATCATTACTAGAGATTTGGATAAAATCGCAAATAAGACTGGCAACATCTATGAGTCACTTCATATTGTAGGTCAGCGTGCAAAGCAAATTTCAAATACCTTGAAAGAGGAATTGAATGCTAAGCTTTCTGAATTTGCTTCAACAGTTGATAATTTGGAAGAGGTCTTCGAAAATAAAGAACAGATAGAGATTTCCAAGTTTTACGAGCGTATGCCAAAGCCAAGTACGTTGGCATTGGAAGAATTCGTAGAAAATAAAATTTATTACAGATTGCCTGAAGAGCCAACTGGCGAATAAGCTCATGAATCTTACGGGGAAGAAAATTCTTTTAGGAGTCACAGGCAGCATTGCTGCGTATAAGGCTGCTCATCTTACCCGCTTACTAATTAAATCAGGAGCAGAAGTGCAAATCATTATGAGCGCTTCTGCTTTTGATTTTATCACCCCACTCACCCTAGCCACACTTTCCAAGAGACCAGTGTTAAGTCAATTTAAAAAAGACGAAACCGGAGAATGGAACAATCATGTGGAACTCGGCCTCTGGGCTGACTTATTTTTAGTAGCACCTTTGAGTGCAAATACCTTGGCTAAATTCGCAATGGGTAGCTGTGATAATTTACTGTCAGCAGTCTATTTATCTGCAAGATGCCCCGTAATGGTCGCTCCTGCTATGGACTTGGATATGTATCAGCATCCGGCAGTCCAATCTAATCTCAATCGCTTGGAAGGTTTTGGTCACGAGGTTTTACATGCTGAATCAGGAGAATTGGCAAGTGGTCTCTCAGGCCAAGGCCGAATGATGGAGCCAGAACATATTCTTGGACATGTTCAAAGTTTTTTTAAAGGCAATGATGATTTTAAGGGGAAAAAAGTCCTAATAACGATGGGACCAACTCTAGAAGCCCTAGATCCAGTTCGATTTATTAGTAATCACTCTAGCGGGAAAATGGGAATGGCAATCGCAGAAGAATTTTCAAAAAGAGGAGCGGAAGTTTTCGTGGTTTCGGGCCCTATTGCGCTAAAGGTATCGAAAGAAAAATTTCATTGGTATTCGGTAACCAGTGCGGATGAAATGTATGAAGTAGCCGCTGTGCTCCATCCCAAAGTAGATATTTGCGTTTTCGCAGCGGCAGTGGCTGATTATGCGCCTGCTCAAATTGCCCCAGAGAAAATTAAAAAAGATAGTGAGTTGATTTCTATCAGCTTGAGAAAGAATGTCGATATCGCTTTTGAATTGGGGAAAATGAAGCGAGGAAATCAGATTCATGTCGGATTTGCGTTAGAAACAGAGAATGAAGCTGCAAATGCAAAAGCCAAACTTAAAAAGAAAAATTTCGATTTGATCGTCTTGAATTCTACCAAAGTAGAAGGAGCCGGTTTCAAAGTAGACACGAACCAAGTTGAGCTATTTGGCGCTGACGGAAGATCCGTCCACTCAGAATTAGCCAGTAAAACCACTATTGCATCCTTAATACTAGATCAAATCAAAACTATCCCAGTTTGGGTTTAAGGCTGATTTTTTTCTTTACTTTTAAGTTCATGAAACACAAAATCTTATTCATTGCCCTATTTTTTTTGACAATGAATGCTTTTTCTCAGGAGCTAAATTTCACTGTAATCATCAATAGCGATCGAGCTAGAATCCAAAACACCAATGTTTTCAATCAAATGAAAACAAGTTTTGAGCAGTTTCTCAATGGAAGATCTTGGACTACAGATGAATTCAGGCCGGAGGAGCGAATTAAAGGCAATATGCTAATCACCATAAGTGATGTGCCTCAGGTGGGAAGCTATAATGCAACTGTCCAGATACAAATTGTCCGGCCGGTTTATGGGACGAATTATGAGAGTTTGCTATTCAATTTTGCAGATCGAAACTGGAATTTTGAGTACATCGAGTCCCAACCGATCGAGTTCAACCGATTTGCATTTTTGAATAATATAAGCTCACTTTTAGGTTACTATGCTCATATTGCTTTGGGAATTGATTACGATTCCTTTGAAAGTAGAGGAGGTGATCCTTTCTTTGAAATAGCAAATGATATCGTCAATAATGCGCAACAATCCGGGCGACAGGGCTGGGGGCAGAGCACTGCAGACCGAAGAAATCGCTATTGGTTGATCAATGATATCTATGTTTCATCCGTTTTTTCGCAGATTCGAGATGGTTATTATTTATACCATCGACAGGGATTGGATCTTCTTCAGATCGAACCGGAAAAGGCCTACAGCAATATTTTGGAGACCCTGAGGATTATTTCGGAAGCTAACAAGACGCAGCCGAATGGGATTTTCACGATTTCGTTTTTAGATGCAAAAAGTGACGAAAT
>JAFMBQ010000028.1 GCA_017858365.1 Algoriphagus sp.
CTCTTAGAATTACTTGCTAAAGGGAATGAGCTGGCATTTAAGCAGCTCTATGATCGGTACTCGTCTAAAGTTTATAACACTTTGCTCAGCTATACCAAAAATGCTGAAGATGCTGAGGAACTACTCCAAGATGTTTTCCTGACTATTTTTAATTCTGCAGCCTCTTACCGATCGGAATCCAAAGTCAGCACCTGGATTTACAGAGTTTCAATAAATAAATCACTTGATTTTATTCGTAAAAAAAATAGCCAAAAGCGATTTGGGATTTTCAGTTCACTCTACCGAAAAGACTCAGGAGAGATCCAATATGAGTCGGTGGATTTTGTACACCCAGGAGTCAAATTAGAAAATCAGGAGGAAGCAAAATTGCTTTTTAAGGTAATCGATGGATTGTCTGAAAATCAAAAAACTGCTTTTATTTTAACTCAGATCGAAGATCTACCGCAGCAGGAAGTTGCAGAAATCATGAAGATCACACGCAAAGCAGTGGAGTCGTTGGTACAACGTTCAAAAGCTAATCTGAAAAAAATATTAACAAATCAATATCCTGACCGAGGGATTTAAATAAAATTAACGTCTTAATGAAAATGGGCAACCGGATAGATAAAGTATTAGCAAGTATCGAAGGCATTGAGCGAGCGCAAGCGCCTGCTGGAGCTTTTGAGAAAATCCAGCAAAAAATTCTTGTTCAAAAAATTGAAGAACGTAAACTGAATCCAATGCAATGGCTAGCCGCTGCATCGGCTATTGCCTTGATAGTGGTGGGGAATTTTATTTTCATCACTTCGTACCGAAATCAAGAAGCCGAATTGCCTCAATCTAAGACCTATTCAGAATTGATCTCCAATTTTAATATCTACGATGATGAAAACTAATACCTTTTTGAAAATCGCAGTTTTGATCATGTTCTTGATTAATGTCATATTAATTGGATTTATGATTGGGGGACCTAAAATGCACCCAAAGGGGAAGCAAGATGATTTGAAAGAAATTATTTCAGAAAAGCTAAACTTAAACGAGGAGCAGCGCGACAGCTATTTTCAATTGGCTAAAAGTCATAACGAAGCCATGTCTCAGGTTAATCGAAAACAGAAACCCTTGATTCGGGAATATTTCAATTCTTTGAAATTGGAAACCAAAGATCCGGCTACGCAAGATTCATTACTTGAATTGATTAATCAGTTGGATCAAGAGAAGCTAACGCTGACCTATTCCCATTTTGAAGAATTGAAGAATATTTGTGATCCTGATCAAGTGGTTGTTTTTGAAGGGATTATGGATGAGATATTTCAAGTATTGCTTGGAGGTCAAAAAAAATCTCTACCACCTCCGAGGGAATAATTTTCCTTTCGCGTCAAAAGAAGAAACCAAACTACTTCATGATGCGACTACTAACAACCACATTGCTACCTCTCCTGATTATAGGAGGCATTTGTATCTCTTGCGGAAACGGGGATGATACTATAGATCCAACGGTGACGCTGACTGAATTACCAGCTGCATTTACAGCATTTAATAAGGATATGACTATCCTAATCGATGGGAATGAAATAGTCATTATGACAAACGGACTTCCTAATCACACCTCTCCATATTGGTCAAATACAACAGCCCGAACTTCCACGGGCCCTAATGGAGGGAGTATGACTACTTCTGCAGCTGCATCCAATCATCCTTTATTCGTCGCACCGACAATAACTGGCTATGCCATGATGGCTCCAGGAAACATCGATGACTTTAAGGGCTCTTACACACTTCGAATACCTACTTTTCCTGTGAAAGCTGCCTCATCTTCAGCAACTGGTCTAGGTTCTATCGGTTTGGCAGTGAGCGGCGCCACCATTTACAATGATGAGGAAGGACCAAACGTGCCTTTGGATGGCGCAATAGGTTCTTTGGACTATGTTGGTGCGCATACCGGACCACAGAGTTATCACTACCATTTGGAGCCCGTAGCTTGGTCGAAGGACGACGTTAATCTGATCGGAATCATTGCTGATGGATTCTTTCTTTATGGAAGAAAATGCACCTCAAGCGGAACTTACCCTGTGGACTTGGATGCCTCTGGCGGACATACTTCCAAAACCAAATACAACACAACTTCGGAAGAGTATCACTACCATATTCAGAATGAACTGTATTTGAGTAAGTATTACATCTTATTTCCTGGGAACTATCAAGGAACTCCAAATGCCATTAGATAAGATCTTTCTCTTTATTTCATTACTCATGGGACTGCTCACTAACTCAAGTCCTATAGAAGAAGTGTCTACGGGAAATCCTTTCTCAGGGAATGAGGTCCAGGAACAACTCTTGATTCTGCATCCTGCAGAGGGGCTGGTTTATCTCGATGAGATTCCATTTTCGGGGACTGGGGTAGAGCACTATGCAGATGGGAAGGTTTTTGAAAAAATTGGATATCTGAAAGGTAAAAAACGTGGATTACATCAAAAATGGTTTGAGTCAGGAGCTTTAGCATTTGAGGCTCAATATTTTGAAAATAAGCTTCATGGAAAATCAAGCTCCTGGTGGTCAAATGGAAAAATTCGCTCAGAAAGTAATTTCGATTTCGGTAAATCCCATGGATTACAGACTGAATGGTACAACTCAGGTGTAAAATTTAAGGAATCCAATCTCAACCAAGGTCTTGAGGAGGGAATGCAGCGTGCTTGGAGGGAGAATGGAAAAATCTATATCAACTATGAAGCAAAGAATGGTCGAATCTTCGGATTGAAAAGATCGAATCTCTGCTTTGAATTAGAAGATGAAACTGTCATAAGAGATGAAAAAATATCTAGCTAGTCTTGCCATCCTTCTTTCTGCGGGTTGTACAGAAAAAGCAGTGGAACAATCAGCCGAGTTGCACAAAATTGTAGAGAGCTTACCTTATTATCAATCGGCAGATTTTACACCGGTTTGGTTTGAGAACCCAGATTCAGTTCCGGTCGATTTTCACCGTATTCCTGACTTCAATTTCATAAACCAATTGGGAGAGACTATTTCACAAGAAGATCTGCAAGATCAAATCTTTGTAGTGGATTTTTTCTTCACCACTTGTCCGGGGATCTGCCCTAAGATGACAGGAAATATGAAATTGGTGCAGAATGCCTTTGCTGAATATACTCAGGTAAGTTTGCTGTCACACTCAGTTACACCGAATTTTGATGAAGTGAAAGTCTTAGCCGAATATGCGGATCGATATGAGGTGATCGCAGGAAAATGGCATTTACTTACTGGCGAGCGAGAAAAGATCTACGATTTAGCTCGGAATTATTATTTCGTAGAAGAAGATATGGGGCTTCTGAAATCACCAGATGAATTTCTTCATACTGAAAACTTTATTCTAATCGATCAAAATAAACATATCAGAGGAATTTACAATGGACTAAACGCCACCTCAATCAATCAACTGATCGCTGACATCGAGTCACTTAAAAGGGTTAACCTAAACTTAAAAGAACTATGAGAAAGCTAATTTTAATAGGATTCATCATGAGTCTAGCAACACTAGGCTTTTCTCAAGGTCCAAGCCAACAGCGACCCAAAAGACCTTCGGCAGAGGAAATGATCAAAAAGGCAACGATAGAACTTGATTTGTCCCCAGATCAAGTGAAATCCTGGAAGGAAATCCATATAAAATATGCGAATTCTGAAGCTGATCGCAAAAAAGCGGATGAATCTCGCGCTACCATGACCAAAGAATTGGAAGGAATACTCGATGAGGCTCAAAAGGAAAAATTTGAAAAAATGAGAGCCGGTCAGGGTCCACCTCCGAAAGGTGGAGGAGGGCGATAATTTGAAATTATCTTTTTAGGATCAGTTAGTTTTTATATTGAAGGTTAAACCGAGTTTTTTCAATTGATACCGCTTGGTTTATTACTTTTGAATCTATGATACGCTTCCTGATTTTATTTCTTACTATCCAGATTTTGGCGGGAACTCCACTTTCTTTTGCTCAGAATGTCTATCGTAACGAGATGGGCGGGATCATCACTCGAGAGCAATATGAAAAACAGATTTTGGAAGGACCTTATTTTGGAGTACCGGGGAAAGATGCCGAGGAACAAGTCTTAGTGTTTCGAATGCCTTTTGGACAGATTGATAATCCATCCTCATTTTATAAGGCGCTTGGTCTGGAAGAGGTTATGAAAGAAGGAAAGCCAATTGTAGTGATTTTTTATCCTGGAAAAGATGAGTGCAACTCAACTGGCTTGACTGAGGGAAATACCAAGTTTTACCAAAAAGATCATAACTGGCTTCAAAAAAATATTGCTTCAAAAGGTGGGCATGGGCCCATTTACCTGTATAGAAACCCTGCAGGGCTAGAAAAATATGCTGGCATTATGACTTGGCATTCGGATCCTGAAGGGTTATTTGAACAGACCTTTTTTAAGTTTCCTTATCCCTGTCAAAGTTTTGTGGTGATCGACCCTAATGGCAATTATCGAGCAATATTAGGGGAATTTCCAAATTCACAGATTGTCGCTGCGCTTAAAAAGCTTCCAAAATCAATATGAGTTATCAAATCCTAAAAACTGAGCTCAATGATTTGCCAGAGTTGCTTGATGTGGCCCGCAAAGCATTTTTACAAGCTTTTTCAGCTAAAAATAAGCCTGAAAATGTAAATGCCTATTTAGAGGAGGCGTTTACCCTAGACCAATTTAAAATCGAATTTCAAAACTCAGCTTCTACTTTTTTCAAACTAGTAAAAGGAGATGAAATTATAGGGTATATAAAAGTTAATCTCTGCCCAGCGCAAACTGATGTTCATGATCCTGATAGCTTGGAAATCGCTAGACTTTATCTGTTGGATGAATTTACTGGCTTGAGTTTAGGGAAATTGCTTTTGGAGCATGCCATTGATTTTGCAAAACAATCCAAGAAAAGCTACATCTGGCTGGGTGTATGGGAGCACAATCTCCGAGCGATAAACTTCTATGAACGTAACGACTTCAAGAAATTCAATTCACATCCTTTTCCTTTTGGGGATGAAATCCAGACGGACTGGTTGATGAAGAGGAGCTTTGATCCGATATTTAACATTGAAAATTAGACGGTTAAAGATTCCCTACATAAAATGGCTTGTTCAAAATCAAGATAGTTGATTTTAAACCTTTTCATGTGCTATTCATTTTAAGGTTTAGTATTTGTGAACTTATTTTTTTAACCATTTCTTAAATTTAAGGAAACATTTTATACTTTACGGATCTATGAATAGTTTATATACTTCTAGAATTCAGTATTTTATATTTTTTTCACATGGCTTAATTTAGAATTAATTAACTTTTTGATAATTCTGATTTAATCACTAGAAGTTTTGTGGTGTATAGTTTTGGTAAAATTATTAACCAAAAAAATTAACTATTTAAAACATCTACAGAGAAATGACTGCTAACAAAAGCATTTGGCAATGGATTGCAACAGCTTGCCTGTTGTTTACCATAAATTTTTCGTTTGCCCAGGAGGCCCTGATCAGCGGAAAAGTGAGTGATGCAAACAATGAGCCTCTGCCGGGGGCAACTGTTTTGGTGAAAGGATTAAATCGTGGAACGATTACGGAAGTGGACGGAACCTACTCTATTTCAGCAGCACCCGATGAGGTGTTGGTTTTTTCCTTTGTGGGTTTTGAAAATATTGAACGAACAGTTGGAAATCAAACTATCATAAATGTGGTTTTGACTGAAGGTCTGGCACTTTCTGAGGTAGTTGTAACCGCTCTTGGAGTAGAGCGTCAGACAAAAGCCCTAGGATATGCTGTTCAGGCTGTTGATGGAAGTAGATTTACTGAGGCTAGAGAGACAAATGTGATCAATTCACTGAGTGGTCGAGTAGCTGGGGTTCAAATCACTAATGGTTCTAGTGGAATCGGCGGATCTACTCGGGTCACTATCCGAGGAGAATCTTCTTTGAATATAAATGCAAATCAACCATTATTTGTGGTGGATGGCGTGCCGATTTCAAATAATGTGGTAGGCTCCTCAGGATCAGGAAATCAAGAAGTCGATTATGGTAATTCGGCCGGAGAAATTAATCCTGATGATATCGCATCGATGACGGTTTTGAAAGGACCTGCAGCTGCTGCCTTGTATGGATCAAGGGCTGCGAATGGTGCGATTTTGATCACCACTAAATCTGGAAAAAACAGACAAGGATTAGGTGTCGTAATCAATTCCAACACGACTTTTGATAATGCGCTGGTTTTACCTCAGTGGCAAAACACCTACGGTCAGGGTAACAATGGTCAATTTGAATTTGTCAACGGTGCGGGATCTGGTATTGCGGATGGTGTGGATGAAAGCTGGGGTCCTAGATTAGATGCAGGTCTGTCTATTCCACAATTTGACTCGCCAAGATCTGTCCCAGGTTTTCGAGGTGGAGATTTGAATGCACCTGCCGGAAGCACGATACAGGCTACACCTTGGGTTTCTCAACCTAACAACATTACTAATTTCTTTCAAACGGGCGTCACTCTTAATAATAGTGTAGCTATCTCAGGCGGAAATGAAAAGTCTAATATTAGAGTTTCTTGGACCAATTTGGATCAGAAAGGAATCGTTCCCAATACAGACTTGAAGAGAAATACGATCTCGGTACACGGGGCAACTAAAGTTACGGATAAGTTGACCGTTAACTCTTCATTTAATTTTCAGCGAACAAATAGCGGTAACCGACCAAATATCAGTTACGGTACAGAAAACCTAATGTACCTCTGGATTTGGTATGGCAGACAAATCAATACTGCTAATCTTCGAGATTACTGGATGCCGGGTTTGGAAGGAGTGCAGCAGTTTAATTATAACTACAACTATCACGATAACCCGTATTTCAATGTCTTTGAAAATACAAATGGACAAGAGAAAGACCGGGTTTTTGGAAATTTATCGTTGAATTATAAGTTCACTCCAAAGTTGAGCTTAATGCTCCGAACTGGACTTGATACGTACAATGAACTTCGTGATCGCAAGCGTGCATTCAGTACACAGCGTTTTCCAAAGGGGAATTACAGAGAGGATGATATTTCTTTCAATGAGCAAAACTCTGATTTCCTCTTGACCTATTCTGAAACAACCAAGCCAGTGTGGTCCTACTCCTTCGCTATTGGAGGTAACTCTATGGTGCAGGAAAACAGATATGTACAGACTGTTGCGCCCCAATTGTTGATCCCAGGGATTTACAACTTCACCAATACTGCTGTAAATCTTCAAGTCAACCAATTCACTTCTGAGAAGCGAATTAATTCCTTTTATGGCTTTGGACAGATAGGCTACAAAAATATCTTGTTCCTTGATGTTACTGGCCGTAATGACTGGTCAAGTACGCTACCTGCAAATAACAATAGCTATTTCTATCCTTCTGCTACGCTTAGTGCAGTGATTTCGGATATGATCACGCTACCATCTGCTATTTCATTTATGAAAGTTCGTGCAGCCTATGCTGAAGTAGGAAACGATACAAATCCGTATAATCTTTCCAATGTCTATAATTCTCAAGTAGCATGGGGAACGACCCAGTCGAAATCGGAATCTAGTCGATTATCAAATGCAGATCTGAAGCCCGAGCGCACAGGAGCTTTCGAAGTTGGAACGGATATCAGATTCAACCAAGGAAGAATCGGGCTGGATTTCACTTATTTCGATAACAGGACCAGAAACCAAATTATTCCAATTGAATTGGATATTGCTACAGGCTACGCTTCTCGAATTATCAACGCAGGTGAGATTCAAAATCAAGGAATTGAAATTGTATTGAATGCTAAGCCGATCCAGAATAAGAATGGATTCAATTGGGACTTCATTGCGAATTTTACCCGAACTCGTGGAAAAGTACTTGAATTGACAGAAGGGCTAGATGCCTATACACTTACTGACCGCAATGGCGCAATCATCCAAGCAAGAATAGGGGAGCGAATGGGTAATATCTATGGAGTTGGATTTGAGCGAGTGGAAGATCCCAACTCAGAATTCTTCGGACAGATCGTTCATAATTCTACAGGTACTCCTTTGAGAGATCCTGAGCTCAAACTTCAAGGAAATTATAACCCTGATTGGATGTTAGGTTTGCAAAACAACTTTTCCTACAAGGGTATTTCCCTCGGATTCTTATTTGATTTCCGATATGGAGGAATAGTCGTTTCCCGTACCAAGACAATCGGAAGTACTTCAGGTCAGTTGGCAGAAACAATCTACGGACGTGAAAACGGCTATGACTTGAGTGTAGAAGGGAATGGTATTATAAGCCCAGGTGTGGTCAAAAACTCTGACGGTTCTTATAGTCCAAATACTATTGAAATCACTTCTCGTAACTGGCACAATAGATACTATGAGCGAAACAATGTCGAGGCAGCAAAATACGATGCGACCTATTTGAAATTGAGAGAAGTAACGATCGGTTACACAATTCCTAAAACTGTCTTTGGAAATATGCCTATTCAAGATGTGCGTGTATCCCTTGTCGGTAGAAACCTTGCCCTTTGGACCGAGAATCCTCACTTTGATCCAGAGACCTTATCTATGTCAGGTGGGACACTTCAGCCAGGAATCGAAAATATGGCATTCCCTTCTAGTCGAAGCATTGGATTCAATGTTAATGTTAAATTTTGATCGGTTTAAAAACTAATTCTAAACGAAAGACAAAATGAAATTCAATAGCAATTATATAGCAGGATTAAGCTTGGCAGCCGTTTTTGCGCTGAGCTCCTGTGACAAAGATTTCGAAGAAATCAATATGAATCCCAATAGTCCGGAAGTGGTTTCTTCTGACTTGCTCCTGCCAAACGTGATGCGAAGCACTACGAACGAAATTGCCGGAAATGCTTGGGGAATTGGTAACGTGGTCATGCAGTACTCTGCTAAAATTCAGTTTACCAACGAGGATCGATATAATTGGGGTCCGGAAGGAGATCCCTACAATAATTTTTACAATTCGATTCGTGACTTGAATAATGTGATCGAGATCTCAGGTGCCGCTCAGCAAAATAATTATGTGGGGATAGCTAAAGTCATGAAAGCGCATTTATTCTCTTTTATGTCCGATGCGTATGGCGATTTGCCATTCTCTGAAGCCAATAGGGCAAAAGACGGAGTGAATTATCCGGCTTTTGATACTCAAGAAGCCATATATGCTGGGATCTTGAAAGATTTGACTGAGGCAAATGCGCTTTTAGGAACTACTTCTGAGCAAGTAAAGGGTGATATCTTCTTTGATGGGGATATTATGAGATGGAAAAAGTTTGCGAATTCGCTTCGGCTTCGTGTGTTGATGAGATTATCTGACAGACAAGATCCTTCGGCGGAGATGCAAGCGATTATTTCCAATCCTTCTCAAAGTCCAATTTTCACCGGAAATGAAGATCAAGCTGTATTGCAATATTTGGGAGATGTGCCTAATCAGCATCCGCTTTACACGACTAGATCAGGTTCATTTGATGAGTATCGATTGAGTGAAAATATGGAAAACAAACTCAAAATGCTCAATGATCCTCGTTTGTACGCCTATGCACAGCCTACCAATGCTTCTGGTGCAGGGGTAGTTGGTACTCCAAACGATTATCAGGGTGTGCCAAACGGACTTGCGGATGAAGAAGCGCTGCAATATTCTCCTTCAGGCGACCCTGCATTAGGAGGATCAAATCACATTTCCCGAATAGGATTGCTTTGGTCTTGCTCAGCATGCACCTCCTTGGCAAATCCAACTGGCTATCAGGCTACCTTGATGAGCTACGCAGAATTACAGTTTATTTTAGCAGAGGCGCGTGAGCGGGGATTTATTTCCTCTGGTACTGCTGCTGACTATTATAAAAATGGGATTGCGGCTTCTATGGGTTACTACAAAGAGCGCTACGAAATGGTTAATCTTCCTCAAATCGCGGAAAAACTAATAATGACTGATGCGTATTTTGCGCAGCCAGAAGTAGCATTCACTGGTACTAAAGATCAAAAGCTTGCGAAAATAGGAACACAAAAGTGGCTTTCTCTTTTCTTCACAGGTTTGGAGGGATGGTACGATTGGAGAAGAACAGGTTATCCAAACATCAAACCTGGACCTGCAGCGTTTATCAATACTGTGCCGGTGAGATACATGTATCCATCTAGCATTCAGGCGTTAAACGGAGAGAATTACACGCAGGTGATCCAAAGACAAGGTCCGGATGCGATTACCACTCGGGTTTGGTGGGATGTGAAGTAGGGATAGAAGGATTGAAGCTTTTGAAGATTAAATCCAGAAAGCTGAGATTGAAGTCTGAAACAAAATCCTAAAACCGTAAATTGAAATAAATAAATTTTAATCCGCTTCCTTATTGGAAGCGGATTTTTTAAAATTTTTGAAACACTATGAAAAAAAGTATTTATTCCCTTTTTGTTCTTTCCAGCATACTCGTGGGGTCTGCACAAGCACAAGATTACAAAACAGAAAATATCGTGCTCATTACCTTGGACGGTCTGCGTTGGCAGGAGCTTTTCAAAGGCGCTGACTCCCTGATGGTCAATGACACGGGGATGATTGAGACTCCCAATTCGCTTTTGGCAGATTATTGGTCTACTGATCCCATCAAACGAAGAGAAATGTTATTTCCTTTCTTCTGGAATACCATTGCCAATAAAGGCCAAATCTATGGTAATCGTGCCTATGGGAATCTGGTAGATAATCAAAATAAAATGTGGTTTTCCTACCCAGGCTACAATGAAGTGCTTAGCGGATTTGCCGATGATGCACGAATTACTAGCAATGATAAAAACAACAATCAAAACGTCACTTTCCTTGAACACCTTAACCTGATGCCAGATTACAAAGGCAAAGTAATGGCCTTTGGTTCTTGGGATGTATTTCCTTACATCATTAATGCTGAGCGAAGTGGAATTCCTGTGAATGCAGGTTTTGGAAAAGCAACTGGTGAGAATCTTACTGAAAAAGAGCTACTGCTCAATAGCTTGCAAGAGGAGATTCGTGGTCCATGGGGTGGAGTGAGATTAGATCCATTTACACATCACTATGCGATGGAAGCACTCAAAACGAAAAAGCCTAAGGTCCTTTATATCTCTTACGGCGAGACAGATGATTGGGCACATGGGAATAAATACGACCAATACATTTGGTCTGCTAAACAAACAGATGCTTACATCAAAGAAATCTGGGAATACCTCCAGTCTGATCTCCAATACAAGGGCAAAACTACCATGATCATTACTGTCGATCATGGACGAGGCGTGTCCAAAACTTCCTGGAGAAGTCATGGTTCTTCTGTACCTGAAGCTGGTCAAATCTGGATGATGGCTATTGGACCAGATACTCCGGCTAGTGGTGAGATGAAAATTAAAGGCCAATGGCAATCTGCGATGGTCGCTCGGACGATATTCAAACTTTTGGGAAAAGAATATCCTGATGAAAAGGCGGCTCCTGCGATCAAAGAGATGATCAAATAAGAACAGGTCTCATTTTTTGATGGTGATTATCCAAGAAGGATGAACCCAAATGCTACTAAAAGAGCCTCTTCGGTATTCGAAGAGGCTCTTTTTTGACAACTCACTGCCGATTAAAATCTATTGACTGATCCCAAGAGTGCCAATCAGTTGCTGTTTATTTCCTTTTGAGGAAATATGGGAAAGGCTTATTTATTTGGTCAATTCCGCCGACGGTGCTATACTTTGAGTAAAGGGAAACTATTAGTGAGATTGAAATTTATTTTTTAAAATTATCCCACAAGTACTTCCAAGGCCATTTCCCTATATATAGTCAAATCAGGAACAGGAACGTATTCTTCTTTTGCCGCTTCATCCCAACTTCGCATCTTCAAAGAGACTTCGAAAAGCGGATCTTTTTCAAAATCTTTTGCCTCTTCAGCATTCATCGGACCGCCTTGATAGCCTAATGTTTGTAAACTTGCTTCAGAGAGCTTAGTTAGATATTCGGAGTATTTGAATGTCAGGTAGCGCTTAGCCTGAACATGGTTCTCAACCAATTTGGCTACTCGCTCAGGGAAGCCCATTTCTCTAATGAAATCCGCTCCGATTTGCTCATGTCGCTTGACTCCAAATCCCCCCATGGATTCCATCTCCTTGTCCTGTGCAAGCAAATGGCCGATGTCATGAAAAAATGCGGCTAGGATGACCTCGTTATCATATCCTTCCTGCTGCGCCATTTGGGCAGATTGTGCCATGTGCTCGATTTGGGATACAGGTTCCCCAATGTAATCGGCCGACCCAAACCGCACATAAAGTCCAATGACCTTATCTATTCTTGTGACAATCTCTAAATTCTTCATTTAACAAAAGTTTATAAATACTAAATAAGTCAAATCAATTCAAAAATTGAATTAAGCTATGTGAAGTTTGTGTGAATTTCATGAAACTAGCTTCAAAGCATATATAAACCTCATTTATGGCTTATTTGGAAAGTGTTTACCATTTTTTAATGCGTTTCACTTCATGTTTTTTTAACAAATGAATAACCTTTGGTTTTTATAATTCCTTTTTCAGAAGTTTATTTTTGCTAAACATTTAAATCTTTTGGTTTTGCCTTTCAAGAGGAGATTAAAGCTTGGCTTTTCTTCCCTTTTTATCGAGTAAATACAAGATCACACTAATTAAACAAACATGCCTCAAATTAAACTGGCGGTTTTTGATATGGCAGGAACCACCATTCACGACGAAAACAGCGTCGCAAAAGCTTTTCAAGCCGCATTGAATAAACATGGGTATCCGCTAGTCTCGCTCCAAGAGGCTAACGAGAAAATGGGATATTCCAAGCCTCAGGCGATTGCCGAATTACTTCAAATCCACGAGTCTGATTCCAGTAAAATCACAGAAGATTTTATTTCAGAGATTCACTCGGATTTTGTGCAAGGAATGCTTGAGTATTATACGACCGAACCTTCGATTCGTGCCGTAGCGGATGCGGAAGAGGTATTTGATAGATTGCATGCACTGGGGATAAAAGTGGCCTTGGACACTGGTTTCAGTCGAGATATTACTGATATCATTTTGAGTCGGGTAGGTTGGACTGAGGGCAGGTTTGTGGATGCCACGGCAGCAAGTGATGAAGTGCCGGAAGGAAGACCCGCACCATACATGATTCGTAAAATTATGGCTGAGCTTGGGATAGAGGATCCAAAAGAAGTCATCAAAATAGGAGATACTGAGGTTGATGTCAACGAAGGGCATAATACAGGATGCCTGATGAGTATCGCCGTGACTTCAGGGATTTTTTCTAGAGCTGAGCTCATTCCTCATCATCCCACGCACTTAGTGGAAAATCTTTTAGAAGTTCTGGCGATCGTTGAGGAATATGAACAATCCTTGATTCAAGAATGAGGCAGATTCCTGCATTGACCCGAAGATTGGCGCAGACCAGCTCTTTCAAAATGAGCATTTTTGCTGCGATCACAGGGTTTTTGGTGTATAGTAGCATGTATGCTTTTCGCAAACCCTTTGCGGTGGCTACTTTCTCAGGAGAAGAATTTTTTGGATTTGACTACAAAGTCTGGCTGATCCTTGCCCAGACACTTGGATATATGGCAAGTAAATTTTTTGGGATCAAAATGATCTCTGAGCTCTCTAATTCTGGTAGAGCTTGGTTGATTGTTGGCTTGATTTCGGTTTCTTGGTTGGCGCTGTTGGGATTTGCAGTTTTGCCCGATCCCTTAGGCCTTATTTGCTTTTTGATTAATGGTTTTCCGCTAGGACTAATTTGGGGAATCGTTTTCCACTACATGGAAGGCCGAAAGTTCACTGAAATGATGGGCAGCATGTTGGCTGCAAGTTTTGTGTTTTCCTCAGGTTTTGTCAAGAGTATCGGTCAATACCTGCTAGTCAATTTTTCCATTTCAGAATATTGGATGCCTTTCGCTACGGGCGCGATATTTTTCCCACTTCTGATTTGTAGCGTGTTTTTACTCAACCATATTCCTGAGCCTTCCGAGGAGGATAAACTCCTCCGCTCTCCTAGAAGCTCTATGTCCGGAAAATCTCGGATGGACTTTTTTAAAGCATTTAAGCCAGGCTTGATTTTTTTGATATTGGTCTATATGATGCTTACGGGACTTCGGGATCTCCGGGATAATTTCGTAGTAGAGATTTGGCGGGGTTTGAATATTCCTGTCGAACCAGAATTACTTACGCAAACTGAAATCCCGATCACAGTGGCACTTTTGGTTATGATGTCCCTTTTGGTCCTGGTCAAAAACAATAAAAAGGCATTCTATCTCAATCACTGGATTATTATAGTAGGATTTGCGGTTTCCATCTTGTCCACACTTGGCCTGCAAAGTGGCTTGATCCCACCATTTCTCTGGATGGTCTTAGCTGGGACAGGCGTCTATATGGCTTATATTCCATTTAATTGCCTGCTGTTTGATCGCCTTATCGCCACTTTTAAGTATGCTGGAAATGTAGGTTTTCTCATGTATTTGGTGGATAGTTTTGGCTATTTGGGTTCATCAATGGTGCTGGTTGCCAAGCAATTTGGACAATTTGAAAACCTAAGTTGGCTGAATTTCTACATCAATTCCTTGTTGCTTTTCCTCAGTCTTTCACTGATTCTGATGCTTGGATCATATCTCTATTTTCTGAAGAAAAGCAAAATCAAAAAAGAATTATACTCTTTTCCCCAAACTTCACTTACATCAAATGAATTCACAACCTAAAGCAATCGTAATTGGCGCGGGGATACTTGGTCTTTCCATGACTCGAGCTTTATTAGCCAAAGGCTGGTCAGTGCAGGTTTTCGAGAGATACCCACAAGCACAAGGAGCTTCGGTCCGTAATTTTGGAATGATTTGGCCGGTGGGTCAGGCGCAGGGATCTGGGTATGATCGTGCCATTCGATCTAGAGAAATTTGGCTTGAAATGAGCCGAAAAGCAAATTTTTTCGCAGAACAAACAGGATCCCTTCACTTGGCCTATTCTGATCTGGAAATGCAAATCGTTACGGAATATGTAGCGGCAATGCAGATGAAAAAGTCGGCATTTTCACTTTCTCCTGAGGAGACAATAAAGAAAAGTCCCGCAGTAGTGAAGGAGGGGTTGAGAGGTTCGCTTTGGACGGAAGAAGAGGTCATTGTGGATCCTAGGGAGGCTACATTTAAACTTGCACAGTACTTTCAACATAAAGAAGGAGTGGAGTTTCATTGGAAAACGGTCATTTCAAAAATTGAAAATAATTCGGTTTGGTCAGGCCAAAAAAGCTGGTCAGCTGATCGGGTTTTTGTCTGCTCGGGAGCTGATTTCGAAACTTTGTATCCAGAGATTTTTAGAGAGGCAGAGATCACCAAATGCAAACTCCAGATGATGCGGCTTGTCCAGCAACCGCAAGACTGGCGGATCGGTCCTCCGCTATGTGCAGGCCTGAGTTTTATCCACTACAAAGGCTTCGAAGTAGCCGCCTCGCTTTCGAAGTTGAAGGAAGTATACCAGAAGCAATATCCTGAATTGATGGAGTGGGGTATTCATGTGATGGTGTGTCAAAATGGTATAGGAGAACTCACCATTGGGGATAGTCATGAGTATGGATTGGATTTGTCTCCCTTTGATCAGGAGCATGTGAATAAACTGATTTTGAATTATTTGAAAAAATTCGCAACGTTCAAAGACTGGCAAATTGACTCTTCTTGGCATGGGATCTATCCCAAAATGACCAATGGCGACCTGCAATTTGTAAAGGAAATCGATGAAAAAGTATTGATCGTAAATGGAGTTGGAGGTGCCGGAATGACACTTTCATTTGGGTTAGGGGAAGAGGTGGTGGAGAAATTTTGCTGAGCTATATCTTCGGCAAGACAAGCTTTTTATCTACCCTCCTAGTTAGGTGATACCTTCTTTCTATATCTATTTCAACCTTATTTCAATTTGATTTAGTAATTTCCCAAACCAAATCATTAATCGATTTCATGGAGCACGAAGTGGTCGTTCAGATCAGTAACAAAATCAAAAGTATCCGAAAGGAAAAAAATCTCACCCTTCAAGATATTGCAGATCGAGCGGGTGTTACCAAAGGTTTAATCTCTCAAATAGAAAATAGTCGAACGATTCCTTCCTTACTCGTTTTGATTCAGATTATCAAAGCCCTGGAAGTGGATTTAGATTTGTTTTTTAATGATTTGGGCGCGCATGCGAATGCAGTTCCAATTTTAGTGCAGCGAAAAGCAGACTACGAACGCTTTGAAAAAGAACCCTCAACCGGTTATGAGTATTTTCGGATTTTTACTAAAAAAGTAAAGCAAAGTACTATAGATATTGTGCTGCTGGAGATCCAACCCGGGAGTTCCAGAGACTTCGTCCAAACAGAAGCATTTGAATATAAATACATCATTTCGGGATCTGTCAAATACCAGTTTATTGATCAGGAAATCATGCTTTATACTGGGGATTCTATGCTTTTTGATGGAAGATTACCCCATAACCCCATTAATGAAGGAACTGAAGTCGTAACAATGTTAGTGGTTTATTTTTTTGAAGAGAAGTGAGTTTGGGCATGAAATTGATTATTGAAAAATCCCAATTTATAAATCACTAACTTCTATTAAATCAAGGCGTTTTCAATGCCGGTAGATTTATTTCTTAATTTCCAATCGGTCGATCATTGCTCCTTCAGTATTATAAACCCGAAGTTCGAATCGATTAGGTGTAAGAGATACCATCCCATAGTGAAATCCTCGGAATGTTTTTTCTGAAAACCAAACATGGTTGGGTGCAAAATCTTCTAGATTTCCGCCCATGCCACCTAATTGGACGTAATGAATCCCGTTTTTTTCATCCAATTGATCTCCTTTAAGTGGGAAGCTGCGCATATAGGTATGGAGATGTCCAAAGAAATAAACGTCGACACCAGCTTCCTCAAGCAGAAGGATGAGTGGCTGCAATTTTCGGTCTCCGAAGGTGCTTTTACCTTTCCAGGTATTTCCATAATCGTCCTCATCTGCTGAATATGGAGCATGATGCATTGCGACAAACTTCCACTTGCTTTTGTTAGTCGCCAGCTGGGTTTTCATCCATTCATACTGCTTTCCTCCGGGTTGTAGCTCACCTGATTGATTGCTATTTAGAATGAAGAATGTCGCAGGACCACTTTCCATTTTATAAAATCCTCCAGGGTTGGCTTGGGGATGGTAGTAGTTGTACCAGAAAAGATCGCCCTCCCCATTGCCAGGAACGGGTACCATCGGAATCCGACTTGTTAACGCCGAGACTCCGGGAAAATATTCTTGGGTCCATTGCCATTTGTCTTTTTCCTTCCCACCATCAGTCACATCTCCCATGTGCAGTACAAAATCCGGTCGCTCATCCCAAAGTTTCAGGCCAATTTGCTCATTGATATGTGGTCGAGCTTCTGTATCCGAAACGACTCCAAAAACAATTGGCATTTTACTAGGTGGGCTGGTTTTGAAAGTAAGAACTCCAGAATCAAGTTGCTCATTTTCATTCGAATTGGCTTTGATTTGATAGAAATAAGCTTTTCCAGATTCAAGATTATCGAGTTGAGTGGTAAAGAGATTATCCTTTTTTGGAGAAAGCTGTAGCTTGTTTCGTAAGGGTAATTCAGTCCCAAAAGTGAGTTCTACTGTGGATTGACGATCCGTTTCCATAATGATTTGCATGGTTGTCGAATCGATTTGGAAGAGATATGGCTCTGCCAAAAAGTGGAAACGATCTGGAAAACGATTTCCGGAAAGTATGAGATTTTGATGTTTTTCGAATGATTTCTTGGCTTGCTCCTCATCCAAGAGGTCGGGATAAATTGCTAAATGCTTCACATAATCATCTAATCGCATATAAGGTTCTTGATTGAAGTAGCCATTGATCAATAATTCTTCTTCACTGCTTAAAAATGAAAAGTCCCCAACTTTTTTCCCATTTTCGAAAAGAATCATCTTGCCTTGATCCACAGCTAAAACTAAATGACTCCAATATTCCCTCCAAGGATCAAGAGGAATTGGAGAATAGCCGTCCTCAGCAGTTTTTAGATATAAATGGTTTTTCCAGACTCCAATATGCCATTTTTCTCCTGCTTTAATCTCGAATCCTATTGGCTCGTTGACGTGATTCAACAGCCAAATTTCAAGCGTAAAGGTTTCAGGTAGTTTGGCAGAAGGGATTCGGTATTGAGCAGAAATCGGCTGATTGATGAGTGGCGACTCAAAGGGAATGTGCTGATGATTTTGAAAAGGTCTGAGGCTGTCTTGAAAAAGTATAGTTGCTGCCTTTTTTGGTAGGCCTGCATTAGGATAAAACCACTGATCAAAGATTGGCTTTTTCTGAGCAATTGAAAGTTGAAATGTAAATAAGAATCCTAAAAGAAAAACCCAAAACCTTGACATAGTGATAGTATTTAAGTTCAAGATTAATCAAAATGGATTTTTTATTATTGACTTAGGAATTATGATTAGATCAATTTTATGTTACCAAAGCTTCTCTAAAAAATCATCCAAATTTGAATATGCATTTACAATAAATTGAATCTCGGATTTTCGCGTTTAAAGCTGTTTTTTTAGTAGCTACTTGGCGTATCTAGTGTCTAGTGTAAAAAAAAAAATAGAGGTGTCCGCTTAACATCATATCATATTTGAGATATACATTTTATCTGCT
>JAFMBQ010000408.1 GCA_017858365.1 Algoriphagus sp.
ATTCCAGTCATATTGGAAGAAATATTCTCCAATCGAAGTCCAGCAGTAAGCAAGAGCTTCTCGGTCACATTGAACATATTCTCTACAAAAACCGCATGATTCGTATTGATAAAATCTAAATCTCTAGGATAGCTAGCATCTACTAAATCAAAGTTCATATCGGTGCCCGCATCCCCTACTCCACGTTGGTTTCGGTCTATATTTCCTTTGAAGTATCGGTATCCTGCCACAAGGTTGTGTTCTTTTCCAAAAAGTAAATATGCAGTACTTAGCCTCAGTTCAGTACCGAAAGTACGGTACATATCTCGATCGACTTGTCTATTGCCGAAATCATCCTCTTGAGTAATTGCACTCGTAAAACCAATGCTATTTCGCTCCGCTATACTACCGAAGGCTTTCAAATTTAACTTTGTCTTTGGGCTGACTAGGTAGTCCGCATTGAGCGAAGGGATAAACCAAGGCGTACTAAACCAATTTCTAGATCGGGTACTTTGACTTGGATCTTCGGCAAACTGTGCATCCGTCAAACCGCCAGGCTGCTGACTTGTGGTCGTCATATAGGTCATTTCCGTCCCTATTTTCAGCTTATTATTTACCGCATAATTCACTTCGAGATGTGCATGATCGGTATTGAAAAAACCATTTTCTCTCCAGCCATTTCCTCTTCGCTTTTGATAATAAGCGGTGTAATCCCACTTCCCTTCCGTACCGCCGATATAGTTGAATGTGCTAAAAAGGCCATTGCTTCCAACGGTATTAAGTGTCTCAGCAGTAAATCGTGTAGATGGATCTGGCTTGCGCAATACGAAATTCAATAATCCGCCAAACTGAGGTCCATATTGTAAAGAGGATGCTCCACGAATGATTTCAATATTTTCCACCACTTCCATTGGAGGTGTGAAATATGCCTCTGGGTAGCCCATAGGGTCTGGAGTAATATCATAGCCATTCATTCGGACATTGAATTCCCAAGATCTGTTTGGACTCAGTCCTCTTGAGGCTACACCAAGTTGAATTCCTGAACCATCATTTTCCCAAATTGAAATCCCAGGCGTTCGACCAAAAATCTGTCTGCTATTATTCATCGCTAAATTGGCGTCAATCTCACTTAAGCGAATGACTTCATTTTTTCTACCCGCATTAATTCGGAAATCTTCCACTTCAGGAAGACGACCTTGTCCATTCATTCCCCGACTCGCCATCAATTCAAACGATTCTAACCAGATGTCGTCATCTTCCAAAACAAAATCCAGGTTTTTGACCTCGTCTTTGCCAATAGAAAAAGTTAAGCTTTGAGTTTTAAATCCTATCATATTTGTCTTTAACGCATAGGATCCAACTGGCAAATCTTTGATTAGGAAGGATCCATTTTTATCGGATTGTACTCCTCTTACGGTTCCTTCCACTAGCACTGAAACTCCTGGGATCGGCTTCTGCTCTTGATCAAGAATCTTTCCTTGGATTGCATTTATCTGAGAGAATGCCAAACTCAGCGACAAGAAATAAATGCAAATGGTAGTTAAGACTATTCTCATTTTTATTAGTTTTTATTAAGACTGTTTTTAAATAGTGACACAAACCTAGCGCATAGAATGATTCTAAACAAGCCTTATTTAGAAAAAATCTAATTAAAATTAAGCTTACTGTTTGTCAGATAGTGATGAGCTTTTGAGTAGAAAGCTTAACTTTTGGAAATCAATAATTTAAGTGATGAAGCTCCCTTTGTTCTTTTTTTACTTTATCGTGGTTTTATGCTTCAGTTGCGCTGAAAAGCCAAAATCCAAACCTAATTTCCTTTTCATCTTCGCAGACGACCAGCGCGCTGACGCCCTAGGAATAGCAGGAAATACTATTCTTAAAACTCCGAATATTGATCAGCTCGCAAGATCAGGCTCTCGCTTTACCAATGCCTACGTAATGGGTGGTAATCATGGAGCGATCTGTGCTGCCAGTCGGGCGATGATGCTTTCCGGCAAAAGCCTTTTCCATGTGTTAGATAAATTGGAAGGTCAGGAAACCATGCCCATGTATTTCGGGAAGCAAGGCTACGAAACCTTCGGGACTGGAAAATGGCATAATGAAAAGGAGATGTTTGAAGCGAGCTTCCAAAAAGGAAAAAATGTTTTCCTAGGCGGAATGGCGGATCATTTCAGTATTGCTGTTCGGGATCTCCAAGCCGATGGAAAGCTTTCCGAACCTGTGAAAAAAGGCTATTCGACCGATTTATTTGCCGATGTCACCAAAGAATTCTTGAACGATTACGCAAAATCTGATCAGCAAAACCCCTTTTTTGCATATGTCTCCTTCACTGTTCCCCACGATCCATATTCTCCTAAGTCAGGCTACATCAATCGCTACGATACGGCTAAAATACTACTACCTGAAAATTTCATGGGTCTTCACCCTTTTGAATTTGACCAATTGAATATTAGGGATGAAAATCTCACAGGCTGGCCAAGGAAGCCTGAAGTGGTCAAAGAGATCCTTTCGGATTACTACAGCCTGATTACGCATCTCGATGACCAAGTTGGGAAATTGATCGGCACACTTAAGCAAAAAGGACTCTATGAAAATACAATCATCGTCTATGCCGCAGATAATGGCTTGGCAATTGGCTCACATGGTTTGCTTGGAAAACAGAATCTATACGAGCACTCGACCAAAGTCCCGATGATCATTTCTGGACCGGGTATCCCCAAAGATCAACTTTCGGATGCTTTTGTCTATCTCTATGATTTGTTTCCTACTTTGGCAGAACTTGCCAACATTCCAAGCCCAGAAAGTATCGATGGGCAAAGTTTGGTTCCGGTCCTCATTGGAGAAAAAAAGGAAATTCGGAATTCACTCTTTACTGCCTACAGACATACGGTTAGATCCGTTCGGGAAGGTAATTGGAAATTGATCCGCTATCCGGAGCGGGATTTTACCCAACTTTTCAATTTGGAAAGTGATCCTTTTGAATTGAATAATTTGGCTGAAAACCCAGAATCATCCCAGCAGCTAAGTACGTTGAAAGCGAGTCTTGGGCGAGAACAAAAACTAGCGGGAGACACGGTGCGCTGGACTGCAGATACGATTTTACCACTTGAATACGATCATACCAAAATCGAGCGAAAGCCAGATCAATGGCAGCCGGAATATACGTTGAGGAAATATTTTAATACCAAGGATTAAAAACGCCCAAAATGCATTTCGCCCGATCGCTTGAAAAAAGTGTTCATTATCAAACACCTTTTGAAAGAAAACCTCTTAATTAGCGCTTCTGAGTTGGTTTTTTGAATTGGAACGTAAATTGAAACTCTGAAAGAAACCAAATTCCTATGCTGACCTTCTTACTTTGGATCATCCTTTTTATTATTTGTTGGCCGATCGCCTTGATCGCGCTGATCCTTTATCCTATCGTCTGGCTCTTGCTTTTACCTTTCCGCTTGCTGGGTTTTGCAATTGATCTATCCTTCGATTTGGTTCGCAATCTGTTTATGCTTCCTTTCCGACTGGTTGGAGGAAAAGGATAAACCGAAAATTGCATCCTTCGGATCATTTCAGCATTTTTAGAAAACCTAATCCGCTAAAATGCGAAATCTATTTTCATTTCTCTTTTTTCTAATTTCCTTTTCCCTTTTCGCTCAGGAAACTATTGTATATCAGGGTGGAAAAGAGGGGCACGCTATTTATCGGATTCCTGCTATCATCTCTCTTCCAAATCAAGATCTACTTGCTTTTGCCGAAGGACGAGTGAATGGATATGACGATTTTGGAGATATCAACTTGGTCATGAAAAGGAGTATAGATCAGGGCAAAACTTGGTCTGCTTTGAAAACTTTGGTTGATTATGATTCTCTTCAAGCAGGGAATCCGGCGCCAGTTCTGGATTTATTCGATCCAAATTATCCGAGAGGAGTGATTTATCTTTTTTATAATTCGGGGAATACTCACGAGTACGATATCCGAATGAATCGCGGGGTAAGAGAAGTATGGATGATTCGATCAGTTGATTTGGGAGAAAGTTGGGAAGCACCTGTCAACATCACTTCTCAAGTACACCGGCCAAATAATCCGACTTTCAATCCCTCTTATTCTAACCCGGAAGATTGGCGACACTATGCCAATACTCCTGGGCATGCTTTTCAATTTCAAGAAGGTGAATATCAAGGAAGAATCTTTGTAGCTGCTAATCATTCACAAGGCGATCCCCAAGAAAATTTCAGCGAATATCAAGCTCATGGATTCTATACAGACGAC
>JAFMBQ010000409.1 GCA_017858365.1 Algoriphagus sp.
CTTCAGCATAAGCTTCAAATGCCTCCAATTCAGTCTCAAAAGACATAATCCAGCTATGCGCATGGGTTCCTGCAACTGGAATTCCAAAAAGCTTCCCCGCCATAACATTGCTCGTCGAGGTGCATCCCCCTATATAAGAAGCCCGAGAAGCTGCCAACGCACCATCGATTCCTTGTGCCCTGCGCAATCCAAACTCCAGCACGGGTTCCCCTTTTGCGGCCAAGTTTATTCGGGCAGCTTTAGTGGCGATTAAGGTCTGGAAATTGAGAATATTCAAAAGTGCGGTTTCCAAAAGTTGACATTGGATCAAAGGACCTTTGACCCGAACCAATGGTGAATTCGGAAAGACAACGGTTCCTTCCTCGACTGCATCGATGTCACAGGTGAATTTCATCGCCGCTAAATATTTCAGAAATTCTTCCTCAAAAACAGGGCTACCATCTTTTGATTTCATATCAGCCAAAAATGCGATATCCGCTTTTTCAAATTTAAAATTCCTGCAATAATCAATTACATAATCCAATCCGGCGGCTAAGGTAAAGCCTCCTTGGAAGGGATGCTTTCTAAAAAACAAACTGAAAACAGCCTCTTGTTCTGCTTTTCCAGATTTCCAATAAGCATATGCCATAGTGAGCTGATAGAAATCAGTCAGCAAAGCGAGTGAAGATTGATAGAGATCTTTGGTGATTTTCATTTTTACTAAATGCTTTAGCTATTGATGATAAGCTTACTTTTCCCTTAAATTCAATAAAATCCCTGCTAAAACCAATCCCATACCCACGTAAGACATGGCTCCAAAGGTTTCTCCAAAGAAGATAAATCCAAAAAACAATGCGTAAAGAATCCCGAGGTAACTCAAACTGGCGACTTTAGAAACATTCGCGTTTTGGTATGCAACAGTCATAAAATATTGAGCAGCTTGGGTGCACATCCCGATCCAAAGTAAAATTGCCCAATCCCAACCAATAGGTTGAACCCAAGTAAAATAACTTACTAGCGAAGCTACTGGAAGGGTAACCAAGGGGAAATAGAAAATGATCACGAGTGGATGTTCCGTGTTTTTCAACCTTCGAATCACATTATAAGCAAGTCCTGAAAATAAAGCCGATACTACTCCTATCGACCCATAGAATAAATTAACTCGTGCATCAAAGCCCTGAAGTACAATCACCCCTGCAAAGGAAATCCCGAAGAATAGGAATTGAATTGGCTTCACCCGCTCTTTAACCAAAAAGATCCCCATTATCGTGGTGAAAATTGGAGACAAGTATTGCATGGTAACTGCAGATGCTAAAGGAATCTTTTGTAGTGTGTAGAAAAAAGAAATCAATCCAATAGAACCTACAATCCCTCTAATAATCAGCAACTTCTTGTTATTCCCGAATACAGATACTCCGAGTTGCTTCAATACTAAAAAACTGAAAATCAAGCTGAAAAGCGAGCGGAATAGGATGATCTCAATCGCGGGAATATGTGGGATAAATTTCACAGAAACATTCATCAATGCAAAAAATACCCCTGACACTAGCATGGACTGAACACTCGTGATTTTCAAAATCGGTTGGTTTTTAAGGACAAAGGCCAAAGGTAAAAAGGATTATTAAAGTTCAACCTTCCAAGTAGAATGGTATTCTCATAAAACCTTTCAACATTTGAAATGTTAAATTCACACTATGGCATTATCTATTGGCAAATCCGCCCCCTCTTTTTCGCTGGCCTCAACAAGTGGCTCGACCTTATCTTCCTCTGTAGAATTAAAAGGAAAAAGTTTCATTCTCTATTTCTACCCTAAGGATTTTACCCCTGGATGTACCGCGGAAGCTTGCGAATTCCGAGACCAGTTTGAGGCTTTTCGCGAATTGGATATTCCTGTTTTGGGTGTCAGTAGAGATTCAATCGAAAGCCATTTAAAGTTTAAAAAAGCTCATAAACTTCCTTTTGAATTGCTTTCTGATCCGGACGGCAAAGTTTGTAAAGCTTACGATGCATTAATACCGTTGATTAAAATGCCAAAGCGAGTCACCTATTTGATTGATGAATCCGGTAAAATTGCAGGTGTATTCTCAGAAATGTTTGAATCGAAAGGACATATCAATTCCATGCTGGCAAAACTCAAGAAATAAGGCTACGCTGTTAGGATTGATCCATCTTTCATCGTTACCGTTCGATCTGCCATAGCGGCAAGCTCTTCATTATGTGTCACGATCACGAAAGCTTGACCAAGCTCCTTCCGCAGCGTAAAAAACAACTCATGAAGTGCTCTTGCATTTTGAGTGTCTAGATTTCCGGATGGCTCGTCTGCAAAAATAATTGCGGGGCTATTGATTAGTGCTCTGGCAACAGCAACTCGCTGTTGCTCTCCCCCACTTAGGGTTGCTGGTTTAGAATCTAATCGGTGACTGATGCCTAGGATTTCTGCCAATTCTGCAGCCTTTTTGGAAAGTTCTTTCTCATTCGAATTTCCGATGAAACCAGGAATCTTAATATTTTCTAAGGCAGTGAATTCTGGCAAAAGATTGTGAAACTGAAAAATAAAGCCAATCCGTTCATTTCTGAATCTTGCCAGTTGCTCACCTTTTAATTGAATCAGATTTTTCCCGTCCATTTCTAGCCGACCTGAATCCGGCTTATCAAGTGTTCCCAAAATTTGCAGTAGGGTACTTTTTCCTGCTCCTGAAGAGCCAACAATAGAAACGATTTCTGATTGTGCAATTTCAAGATCCACAGCTTTTAAAACTTGTAGATTCCCATAGGATTTATGGATTCCGTTGGCTTTCAGCATTCTAAGTTTTTTTATATCTGTAAAAATAGAACAAATCCCTCAAATTCAGGAATTAAAGGCTTTTTCCTCGAAAAAAGGAAAGAAGTTGGTTTGATTTATCGGCACTTTGGACTTAACTTCGGGCAAAAATTGGGACAGAATGAATATTCACGAATATCAGGCTAAAGAAGTACTAAAAAGTTACGGAGTAAAGATTCAGGAAGGTATAGTCGCCGATTCCCCTGAAGCTGCTCACGAAGCTGCTGTAAAGCTAAATGCTGCAACTGGCATTTCTTGGTTCGTAATCAAAGCACAAATTCACGCAGGTGGTCGTGGAAAAGGAACTGTCAATGAGACTGGTTCACGCGGTGTTGTCCTAGCTAAAAAGCTTGAAGATGTCAAAGAAAAAGCCGCTGGAATGCTTGGAGGCACTTTGGTAACGATCCAAACTGGAGCAGAAGGTAAAAAAGTAAATAAAGTATTGGTAGCTGAGGACGTGTATTATCCAGGAGCTTCTGAGCCAAAAGAATATTACATGTCTATCCTTTTGGACAGAGCTACCGGATCCAATGTGATCATGGCCTCTACCGAAGGTGGAATGGACATCGAAGAGGTAGCGGAGCACCATCCTGAAAAAATCATCAAGGAATGGATCGATCCAAAGGTTGGTCTTCAGGGCTTCCAAGCAAGAAAAGTAGCATTCAAATTAGGCCTTACTGGCACAGCTTTTAAAGAAATGGTGAAATTCATCACTGCTCTTTATAATGCATATGTAGGTACAGATTCATCTCAATTTGAAATCAACCCTGTCCTCAAAACTTCTGATGACAAAATCCTAGCAGTAGATGCAAAGGTAAACGTGGATGACAATGCACTTTACCGTCATCCAAATCTTGCTGAACTTAGAGATGAGGCTGAAGAGGATCCGTTAGAAGTAGAAGCTGGAAAGTCTGGCCTTAATTATGTGAAACTTGACGGAAACGTGGGTTGCATGGTGAATGGTGCTGGTCTTGCAATGGCGACGATGGATATGATCAAGCTAGTTGGCGGTGAGCCTGCTAACTTCCTAGACGTAGGAGGAGGGGCAAATGCTACAACAGTAGAGGCTGGTTTCCGAATCATTCTTCAGGATCCAAATGTAAAAGCAATTTTAATCAACGTATTCGGTGGAATCGTAAGATGTGACCGAATCGCTAGTGGTGTGGTCGAAGCTTATAGAACTATCGGAGATATCAGAGTTCCAATTATAGTTCGCTTACAAGGAACCAATGCAGAAGAAGGAGCTAAGATTATTGACGAGTCTGGCTTGAAAGTATTCTCTGCGATCACATTGAAAGAAGCTGCTGATAAGGTACAAGATGTACTTGAGGGTAGATAGAAAATAGGCACTCGTAGTTCAACTGGATAGAATATCAGATTTCGGCTCTGAGGGTTGAGGGTTCGAATCCTTCCGAGTGCACGAAGCTCAGACGAAAGTCTG
>JAFMBQ010000029.1 GCA_017858365.1 Algoriphagus sp.
GTTCCTAGTTTAAGCAACAAAACCGGTCCAGTTATTTAAGCAGTTAGGAACAAAAATAGTACGTCAGTTCAATACCAATGTGATTGGACTGTTGGATGTGACGAAGGCTATCCTTCCTCATTTCCGCCAAAATAAAAATGGGATCATCATCAACATCTCCTCCATTGGCGGACAGATGACCTTCCCTCTAGGAGCATTGTACCACGGAACCAAGTTTGCGGTAGAAGGAATCTCCGAGTCGCTGAGCTATGAGGTGGAGCAATTTGGCGGACAAGTAAAAATTGTTGAGCCAGGCATGATAGCAACCGATTTTGGTGGTAGGTCTTTTGATTTCAGCAATGATGAAACCATGGCTGAATACCAAAAAATCGTCGGTGCTTTAATGGGAGCAATGCCCAAAATGGCGGAAAATGCTTCTCCGGCGAGTGTCGTAGCGGAGGTGATTTTTGAAGCCGCAACCGATGGTGAAAATCAATTGCGATATACCGCTGGAGAAGATGCTGTAGCACTCCTTGCCAATCGAAAGCAATACGATGATGCGACATTCATTGGAGGTATTAAATCACAATTTGGACTTTAACACGCACTACATGAATCCAAATCTTAAATATTTCAATGCAGAGAAAGCCGAAAGCCTCCTATTTATAGGCTTCGGAATAGTTGCCATCCTCCTCTCGATTTACTTATTGTTTTTCTTGAAGGACAGTTTCTGGAAAGGCCTCGCCATTCCCCTCATCGTTTTTTCGCTTGTGCAGCTAGTCATCGGCACTACTATCTATATCAGAAGCCCTAAGGACAACTTGCGGGTAGAAAATCTGATAAAACTGGAGCCTGAAAAAATCCAAACTGAAGAAATCCCTAGAATGGAGACCGTCGTCCAAAATTTCGTTTATTACCGATATTTTGAGATCGCACTCATCTTGGTAGGAATCGTTCTCATGTATTCCCTATCGGGCTATGGATTTTGGAAGGGAGTTGGATTGGGCCTATTTATTCAATGTGCCGTCTTGCTTTCCTTAGATTTCTTTGCTGAGAAAAGAGCGCATGATTATTCTCAATATCTGCAAAGCATAACTATTGAAAATAGTGCTGACTAAAAATTTACCAATCAAAGCAATTGTCCAATTTTCAATTATACCTATAGCAATAGGTTCGATTTGGTCGCTAACAATTGTGCTAGGGTTTCATTATCTGGATCTAAAATGGTTAGCCATACCATTTTTACCCATCTCACTCTTGGGTATAGCTGTCTCATTTTATGTTGGGTTTAAAAATAATGCTGCTAATGACAGGCAAAACGAAGCTCGGAAAAATTGGGGGGGAATTACCAATGACACACGCTCCTTCATAGCGATGCTTAACACATACCTTCCTGAAGATGATAAGGGTATGAAAGCAAACATCTTAAAAAGACATATAGCCTGGCTGTACGCCCATAAAGGGTTTTTGAGGCATAAAAGAATGGATTGGGAGCACAATTTGAAATTGAATGAGGAATATCGAGATAGATTTCGTCAGGATTTTACCATTAACCTTGAGTTTGAAAAAGATGTTTCTACCTATTTGCCAAAGGATGAACTAGCTGAAGTGGAGTCTTATTCAAATATTGCCTCAAAGCTTTTACAGAATCAATCTAAAATGCTCAAATATTTAAGAACTGAACATCTGATTGAGGACTTTAGATTATTTGAGCTACAAAATCATATGACCAAGTTATATGAGCATCAGGGTAAAAATGAACGGATCAAAACCTTTCCCATTCCAAGACAATATGCAAATTACGCATCGCTATTTGTAATGGTATTTGTATTCCTATTGCCATTAGGCCTTATCAACGAAACACAAGAAATAAATATCTGGCTAACCATTCCATTTTCAGTCTTAGTTACTTGGGTATTTCATCAGATGGACTTAGTAGGAGAATATAGTGAACATCCTTTTGAAGGCTTATTAGCTGACACCCCAATGACTGCCATTACCCGGAATTTGGAAATTGAAATCCTACAATCCCTGGGTGAATCTAATTTACCAAAACCTATTCTAGCCAAAAATGGCATATTAATGTAACCCTCTGAAATCATGCTCAAGAAAAAACGTTTAGCAATCATTCGGAAATATTATCCCAATGCCATTACCATCCTAGATAGTGTAAATAAATCCATTGACTACTACGAGGAACATTTGAATTTGGAACCTTCCAAAATAATGTTCGCTGATAGTATTTGTAGCGATGATGTGAATAGCATTCAATACCCTGCTAGAGCACAAGAATTTTTAGGCCCTTTCAAAATGGGTGGATTAGACGGTTTCCCATTCACAGGGCTTACAGGAATGGGTGCATTTGCAAGCCATGTACCAGATGAAGGCGCTGTTTTGATTTATTACGGACCACATATTGGGATCACAAAAAATGGCGATATAGGAGAAATACATCGTATTGGACAATCTAAAAACACTGGCTGTTGCGGTGCCGCCAAAGGTGCATTGCAGAAGTTACAGAACAATCAAATCACTGAAGGAAATATTACTGACATTGATTATCAAATGAATACGATCGAACAAATTATGTTCAGACA
Organism: Algoriphagus sp.; assembly: GCA_017858365.1. GTDB lineage: Bacteria > Bacteroidota > Bacteroidia > Cytophagales > Cyclobacteriaceae > Algoriphagus. Next base: position 2,577 of record JAFMBQ010000029.1, read on the forward strand.
AAAAGATCGAATTGTAAATGCCTCGATTCCCTTACAAGAAGCAACAGAAGTGATTTATGAAGCTATTGATACACGAATAAATGAACTTGTAGGATTAACTAGATACAACTGCAAACACCTTATTTTGGTGGGAGCAATTTTAATCAATAGTGATAGCGATATGGGATCTTATACGGCTACAAAACGTTTTGACATCATAGATTTGAAAACCAACGAGCGAAAAAGTATACTGGAAGAAATTCTATCCTCCTATTGAGAATCAGATTGCTAAAACATCAGACCTCAAGTCTGATTAAGAATTGAATCCCTCGAAAAAGCAGCTAATGAAACCAATCATACATATCCATACCATTTCAGACTTATACAAATTGTTTGATTTAGGTCCTAGTCAGCATCCTTTAGTAGCAGTATTGGATTTTAGTAAGGTCAGCGAACAAGTAGAACAAAATTCCATGATTTCTACAGATCTCTACTCCATCATGTTTAAAAATTACTGCAAAAACAATTTCAAATACGGTCGAAAAACCATTGATTTTCAGGATGGAAATTTAATCTGTATTGCTCCCAACCAAGCTATTGAAATGGACAATGAGGTAGAAACCAGAGAAAATATGCTGGGTTGGGGTCTGTTTTTCCATCCGGATTTGATTCGAGCTACCTCCCTAAATGACAAAATAAAAGACTACAGCTTTTTTTCATACGAGATCTCTGAAGCACTTCACCTTTCGGATAAGGAAAAAAATATCTTGTATGAATGCGTACAAAAAATAGAAGCAGAACTCAAAGAGAATATTGATGTCCACAGCCAATTTATTATTGTTTCTACCATCGAGTTATTGTTGAATTACTGTTCACGGTTTTATGGCAGACAATTGATTACAAGAAGCCAGTCCAACAAGAAAACAATTTCTCAAATCGAGGAGGTTTTAAAACACTATTTTTCAGATGATTTGATTAAAGAAAAAGGGCTACCTACTGTTAAATTTTTAGCGGACCAGGTCAACTTATCTCCAAGTTATTTAAGTGACCTTCTAAAGAAAGAGACGGGCAAAAACGCCCAAGAACACATTCATTTTTATCTTATAGAAGAAGCAAAAAACGGTCTAATCAATACAGCTAAAACGGTCAATGAAATAGCCTATAATTTAGGCTTTGAATACCCGCAATACTTTAATAAACTTTTCAAACAAAAGACCGGTCAAACACCAATGGAGTATAGAAATCTTAACTGATAAATATGAATGTGCGCTACTTTGCCAGTAAGTGCATTAATCATTTAACAAATGAGGTTAAAACCTGAGTTTGACGCCCATCGGTCATCGGACACCTGTCACCCGTCTAGTAAACCAAAGGAAATAAGGTTACTGGCAGAATTCCGTATAATTATGTTGATGAAAATGCTTTCTTCTAAAACGGGTTGACCAAAATGGGGGGCAAAAGTGGGAAGCTTCACATTTGTATTTCTACTTCACCCACCTTGGCAAGCCTGAAACCCCTGCCAATTACTAATTATTCTTTTCTTCTCCCGAGCACTAACCGCTCCTCAAAAAGTATTTGAAGACTCCGTTCATCTGCTTAAATTCCACTTTTACTGAAATATCCATTTATGAAATCCAGCTTGATAAAATCCAAATCACTTTTACTCCTGCTTTGCATGAGTCTTTCCATTATTGTTCAAGGCCAGCAATTGACCAGTGAATTACTAAACGGATTACCGCTAAGAAATATCGGCCCTGCCACCATGAGTGGACGTATTGTTGACCTTGCAGTGGTGGAATCAGATCCTTATACTTTTTATGCTGCGACGGCTACCGGTGGTATCTGGAAGACTACCAATAATGGCGTCTCTTTTGAACCTGTTTTTGAAAACGAAAAGACGCACTCTGTGGGTGCCATTGCCGTAAATCAAACCAATCCCAACATCCTATGGGTGGGAACCGGCGAGAGAGCCAATAGACAAAGTAACTCCTGGGGAGATGGTGTTTATAAATCTAATGATGGCGGCAAGACTTGGCAAAATTTGGGATTAAAAGACTCTCATCATATTGGTAGAATAGTTCTTCACCCTACCGATACGCTTGTAGCATATGTTGCAGCCATGGGACATTTATGGGGTCCCAATGAAGAACGCGGATTGTACCACACGAAGGATGGTGGAAAAACTTGGGATAGACTGATTTATGTCGATGAAAATACGGGTGTGTCCGATGTCGCGATGGATCCTACTGATCCTACTATTCTGTATGCAGCTACTTACCAAAGAAGAAGAAAGCCTTATGGTTTTCATGGAGGAGGCCCGGGTAGTGGACTTCATAAATCCACAGACGGAGGAAAGACCTGGAAAGAATTAAAAAATGGACTCCCTGAAGGGGATTATGGCCGAATAGGCATCTCAATTTATCGCAACAATCCTGAGGTGGTGTTTATTTCTTTGGAACAAGGATATCAATATAATGCCTCCACCGCTTACAATGAGCGAAGAGCTGGCCTTTACCGAAGCAAGAACAAAGGTGAAAACTGGGAATTGATGAGTGATTGGAATCCAAGACCCATGTATGCTTCCCAGCCCTTGGTGGATCCAAGTGATGAATCAAGGATTTATATGATGAATCAGTACAGCTATTCGAGTGATAGTGGAAAGACATTTACTGCTCCCCGTCAATCGCTGCATGGGGATGACAGGATTCTTTGGGTCAATCCAAAAGATTCTCGGCACGTGATCAAAGGAGATGATGGAGGCATTGGAATTTCTTATGACAGAGGAATCAAATGGCTATTTGTAAGCAATCTACCGGTAAGCCAGTATTATCGTGTATCGGTAGACAATGCGATACCATATAATGTCTATGGCGGCTTGCAGGACAATGGAAGTTGGGTTGGACCAAGTGAAACCTACCGCTCCGATGGAATCTTGAACGAAGATTGGAAGCGCCTTGGAGGAGGAGATGGCTTTCTTAATTTGGTTGATCGAAATGATCCAGACTTCGTGTATACTGAATCTCAATATTTGGGGCTTTCACGACTCAACTTGAAGACTGGACAGCGTCAAGACATCCGTCCAGGTGATCCAAAAGGGATGATTAGCCCGAGAAGAAATTGGGATGCTTGGGGACCGGGAATCCCGGAACCTGAACTGGGAAATGCAATGGCTCCAGGCAACTGGGATGGCCCTTTCTTTTTATCCCATCACGATGCCAATACCATTTATGCAGGCACAAATGTGCTTTGGAAAAGTATAGACAACGGATCCACTTGGGCCTCTCTGGGTGATCTCACCACCAAAGTGAATCGACGAGAGCTTTCAATCATGGGCCAAAGAGCCGAAGCAAGTACTGCCTCCCTTGATGATGGAATCCCCTACTATCCTACGTTGACAGCAGTAGCGGAAGACTTGCACAGACCGGGAATGCTATATGCTGGAACAGATGACGGCTTGCTGCAAGTATCATCAGACGATGGAAAGACCTGGAATGACGTGAGCAGCGAGTTAGGTGGACTACCAAAAGAAACATGGATTAATACCTTTGAGCCTTCAACCCACGTAGCAGGAAGAGCCTATGTGGCGATCAATAATTATAGAAACAATGATTTCTCTAACTACATCTATCGCACAGAGGATTATGGTAAAACTTGGGATTCGGTTGAAGGAAATTTGCCTGCTGGTCGTGTTGCACGAACGTTAAGAGAAGATCCTAAAAACCCCAACTTACTTTACCTAGGTACAGAATTTGGCCTTTTTATTAGTATTGACAGAGGAGATCATTGGGTAGAATTAAAAAGCAATATGCCGACACTCCCCTTCAATGATTTGGTTATCCACCCGAGAGACAATGATTTGGTCTTGGGAACGCATGGCCGCGGGGTTTGGATTTTAGATCATGTTAATGCACTTCAGGAAATGAGCCATGCCATTTTGAAACAACAAGCCGCTTTATTCTCCATCTCCGATGCTGAAATCATCAATTATATGAATGATGGAGCCCACACAGGAGACATGTACTATCGTGGTGAAAATCCTGCATTCGGAGCAGCTATCGACTATTACCTGAAAGACTCAGTGGCAAATGAGGCAATCAGTTTAAAGATTTTTGATGCGCAAGGAATGCTCGTTGGTGAAGTTAAGTCTGATAACAAGCCTGGACTTCACCGCGTGATGTGGGAGTTAAGGTATAAAAATGATCAGGCTGGGACAGGTCGATCTAGAATGAATGGGCCTTATGTTTTGCCTGGCCTTTACACTGCCAAGTTGCAAGTGAATGGAGAATCCTATGAGCAAAAATTCAGGGTAAGTGATGACCCACGACTTGATGTCTCAATTGATGTAAGAAAAGAATGGACTGCATCGCAACTGAATATTCTATCCTTGTATTTGGAAGTTTCTACAGATCGAGCGCCTATCCAAAAGCTCGAGACCCAGCTGGACAAGATAGAAAAAGACAGTATTTCTTACGATAAAAGTAGCGCAGTTCCACTACGGGAAATCGGCAAAAAGTATGATGAGTTGAACAGCAGGATCCGCACACTTTATTCACAAATAGGCGACTATATCGGGCCATGGACGAGTGACCAAAAAGAACAATCTGATTACTACCGTTCGATGAAAGCCAAACTTGCAGTGGAAAGAGACCAAGTAATTAAAAACACCCTACCCAAAATCAACAAAGGGCTGAAAAAAGATAAGCGATTGAAATTAGACTAAATTCTTAAACGTCTTTGTAAAGAGAATTTCTATTCGTATAAAATTGGAATAGTCTGAAAACTAGATTTTATAGGTTCGAGTCATATGGCTCGAACCTTTCCATTTCTAGGCCATTCATCGCCTGATAGATAAAAGTTAGTATTTCCATTGACTTTTTCCTATTTTTCCACTTTGACACAATAGACCCTATACGATGAACAAACACTTACTTCTTAATCTGTTATTCTTTTTTGCGCTGACAGTAACTTCCCAAGCTCAAGAGGCGCTCTTTCGAGCCCAGAATATAGTATCCCCTGAAATCCATGAAGATGGATCAGTTACTTTCAGACTCTTTGCGCCTACAGCACAAACAGTAAAAGTATCTGGAGACTTTCTTCCAAGTGTCAAGATGGAGACCCCAATGGGACAAATGGATGGCCCTGGAAATGCCGACCTCACGAAGGATGAAAATGGGGTTTGGTCATTTAAAAGCAAGCCACTAAGTCCCGAATTGTATGGATATTCATTTTCTGTTGACGGATTTTCTACAATAGATCCCAGCAATCCTTTCTTGATTCGGGATGTGGCCTCTGTGACCAATATCTTCATCGTGGGTGAGGGACAGGCAGATCTTTACCGAACACAGGATGTCCCACATGGAACTGTTACTCGTCGTTGGTATGATTCTCCGACATTGGGTATGGATAGAAGAATAACTGTTTACACTCCTCCTGGATATGAAAAATCAACTGAAAAATACCCGGTACTTTACCTTTTACACGGAGCTGGAGGTGATGAGGAAGCTTGGATAGCCTTAGGTCGCACCGCTCAAATCATGGATAATCTAATCGCTGAAGGAAAAGTAACACCCATGATTGTAGTGATGCCAAACGGCAATGTGATTCAAGATGGAGCTCCTGGGGAGGGTAGTCAAGGTTTTTACAAACCACAGTTTATGATACCTAAAACAATGGATGGTACTTATGAAGGGGCTTTTAAAGATATCATCAGCTTTGTGGAAAGCAGCTATCAGGTAAAAGCCGAAAAAGCTAATCGAGCAATCGCCGGGCTTTCTATGGGAGGATATCATTCCTTACATATTTCCAGATATTATCCGAACACATTTGATTATATAGGCTTGTTTTCGGCTGCAATAATGGCCCGCGAAGATGCGACTGGAAAAGTCTACAGCGACTTTGACAAAACTTTATTGGCCCAAAAGGACAACGGATACAAACTGTACTGGATCGCCATCGGCAAAACTGATTTTCTGTATGACGCTAACAAGGAGTTCCGTAGCAAACTTGATGGCATGGGAATGACCTATGAGTATGTAGAAAGTGAAGGAGGACATATTTGGAGAAATTGGAGAGTATACCTTACCCAGTTTGCTCCAATGCTTTTCAAGTAATATTATTTTAACCTGCCTATTGTAGTACCTGTGTATAAGATTCCTCTTATGCACAGGTTTAACTTTTAAAGTTATTCCAAGAGATAGAAATTGATCTCCCTACCCTCACCTTTTAACCTAAACGCTATGATTTCTTTTAAATATTTAACTGTAGCACTGCTCCTGCTCTCCCATCTGGCTTTTTGCCAAATGCCAAGTCGCACTCCAACTCCAAATGACAATCTAAAATCCAGTGAAGTTTTGTCAAATGGGGACGTGGTTTTTAGAATTTATGCGCCAAACTCCAAAGAAGTTACTATTGGAGGAGACATCATTCCTTGGGGGCAAAAAATTGGAGGAACTAAGGCTGAAAATGGCGTTTGGGCTTTTACTGTCCCTCAAGTAAAAACTGGAACCTATCGTTACCATTTTTTGGTAGACGGGGTGAAAGTTTACGACCCTAAAGCTCCAAATGCTAATGAAACGTCTGCCTTGATAGATGTACTTCCCAATGGCGAAGAGGAATTTTTCGCCATGCGAAAAGACATTTCTCACGGAGCAGTTTCTTCGGTACATTATTATTCCTCCTCCACACAAAGTATGCGTCGGATGCATATCTGGACTCCTGCAGGCTACAACGCCAAAAACTCCAAGCTTCCCGTTTTTTATCTAATCCATGGCGGAGGAGACAGCGATCTAGCTTGGTCTAACGTCGGCCGTGCCGGACTGATTATGGATAATCTTTTAGCTGAGGGTAAAGCAAAGGAAATGCTATTAGTAATGCCTGACGGAGGGATAGATACTAAAGAATTTGTCTTGGACTTTGTCAATGATTTAATCCCTTACATTGAAAAAAACTACACGGTACATACCGATGCTGACAACCGGGCTTTTGCAGGACTCTCAATGGGTGGACTAGAAGTTTTAGATTCTTTCATGGCCCATCCAGATATGTTTGCTTACATCAATGTGATGAGTTCTGGTTGGTTTGCCAATAATGAGGAAATGTATAAAAGCGGAGACACTCGCTTGTCAGAAATAGCCTCAACCCTAAATAAAACAGCCAAAATCCTGCTTTTCACCCAAGGTGGCTCAGAAGATATTGCCTATTCCAATGGAAATGAAATGCTCAAGGTCTTCGACAAAAACGAAATCAACTATGAATTCACCGAAATGCCAGGAGGACATTCTTGGTATGTGTGGAGACATGATTTATATAATTTTGCCCAAAAACTTTTCAATTAACAAAACCTATTCCTATGAAATTCAAACATTTTACCACCGGCATCGCTGCGCTCCTCTTGCTGAGCAATGCCATCCAACTGCAAGCACAGGAAATTAGTGCTATGCAAGCACCCAAGGTAGTTTCTCCCGAAATTGCTGCAGATAATTCAGTGACCTTTCGGGTGCTTTCCGAAAAAGCCAATGAAGTCACGCTCAACGGAAGTTGGATGGGTTTCGGAAAGACCGTGCCACTAACTAAAGGTGAGCAGGGCGTATGGTCGGTCACCATTGATCCTCTGACCTCCTCTATGTATCATTACAACTTATTCATCGATGGAGTTGCTGCCATCGACCCAACTAATCCTCAGGCACTTCGGGATGGAACCCGCTATGCCAGTATGCTGATGGTAGAAGGGGAAGGATCTAAAGTTTTTCAACTCAATGAAACCCCTCACGGGAACATCTCCCAAGTCTGGTACGAATCTCCTTCGTTGGGGCTCGACAGACGAATGTATGTATACACTCCTCCAGGGTATGAGAGCGGTAAAGATTCTTATCCGGTACTCTACCTACTTCATGGCGCAGGTGGTGATGAAGACGCTTGGACATCTTTGGGAAGAGCAAATCTAATTCTAGACAACTTGATCGCTTCTGGCAAATCAAAAGCTATGATCGTCGTGATGACCAATGGAAATGCTTGGCAAACTTCCTCCTTGAGAAATGCACCTGGAATTGGCAACATTACTCGAGAAAACTTTGCCCAATACCAAGGTAAATTCGAGAAAAGTCTGGTAGAAGATGTAGTGCCATACGTCGAGAAAAATTACCGAGTAAAGGCCGAAAAGAACAGCAGAGCTCTTGCAGGATTGTCTATGGGTGGTGGGCATACAATCACTGCTTCCATCACCTATCCCGGAACCTTCGGTTACATCGGTGTATTCAGCAGTGGGATTTTTGATGCCAATGCAGACATGGCCGAATTGGAGAAGAAATTCACAGCTCTTAAAACTAGTGGTGTATCAAAATACTGGGTAGCCTGCGGCAAGGAAGATTTTGTCATGGAATCCAACAAGCGATTGTTGAGTATTTTAGACAAAACCGGTTTTGAACATGAATACTTCGAAAATGAAGGCGGTCATACTTGGGCCAACTGGAGAACCTATCTTTCTATGTTTAGCCCGATGCTATTCCAATAATCAATACATCATTACCTATTAACCTATCTATTTCAAGAAGCGCCGTCCAGTTTGGATTGCGCTTCTTTTATTTTTCCTTGTTTTTGAGTTAGAAGGATTCTGCTGTAAAAAGATCTTTGCGGAATTTCTCCCTGATTTTTTAACAGATCAATCAAGAATAAAATGCTGCTCGACCTTACTTCACCTCCACCACAAACCGCTGATATCTCGTCATCGGATGAATACCATTATCCTTTACCTCGGCGATGATATGGAGCTGACCGACAGCCATTGGATCCAATGACACGTTTACTTTACTGACTTCAGCGCTAAGCTTTGCATCTCCAGAATAAGTCCCAACCTCTTTGTAGATCCAAAATTTGATTTCCAATTGATCTCCATCAGGATCTGAAGTTTGGATTTCTAAGTAAAGGCTATCGCCTGCTTTAGCATCTACCAATGTTGGAGAAATTGCTTTCACTTCAGGAGGATGATTGGCATCGACATAGTCCATAACCGACCAATCGGCTCGAGCAGCAAAGTCCTGCTGAATGGCTTCAATCCAACGAACCTGAGGATAGGTTTCATCTAGCTTTTTGGTAAAGGGATTATAATCCAACACTTCTTCCCCATCTTCCCAGCGATTCGGTTGCGTGGCTGACTGAACTAATCGACCTCCCCAGCCTCCCCATTCGGGATAATTCAGATTATCTAACCCAACATCCATCAGATGCAAATAGGCTGGTGAATCACCTTCCGAAATAAAATCATAAACCCCAAAACTACCCCACTGAAAATCTTTGATTTTAGTACTATCTCCATGAATATGTTCATCATCTCCAACCTGCTTTTGTCCATCCCCATAGCTGTAATATTGCTTCATCAACGGACCGTGATTGTTGATGATCTCATCCCCCATAAAATCTCCTTCAAAAAGGTAATGCTGGGATTCCGGCACAGCTCTTTTCCAAGGATATGCAAAGCACCAAAATTGATTTGAGTTATAAAAAACCCTTAATTCAGGCCAATTGGGAGCAATATATTTACGATAAGTCGCATCCTGATCCAGAATCGCATAGATGATTGCCTTGTCTACTACTTTTTTATATATACGATCCCAATCCAGCGTTCCCTTAAATTCATCTTCAATAGACTTCAACGCTCTAGCGATGGTATTGGTACCTCCCCACACTTGCAAGTAAATCGGCTCTAAATCATCATCTAGCAATTTGGCTTTGATGAAATCTGAACCCTCAGTATCCACATCCATTTCTCCCTCAAAATCGATATTCCCTACTTTCACTAAACTCTTCAAATGGGCTGCTGTCGGAAAACCCTTCGCATGCTGACTTAGCTTTGGATAAATATCCCCATAGGCATCCAAAAGAGGATTCATCCACTCCACCCCTGGCCACCTCAAATCAGTTTTGGGACCATACATGTTTTTGGTCATTTCCATTTCAGAAGTAAAAAGTGTCCCCTTTCCATCTCCTTTATAGTGCCACATCGAACTACTGTAAATTAAACCTTCGATCTGAAATTCGTTGGCATAAAGTAACATACGGATAAAAGAATCCACATCATCAATCTCTCCATCAGTGGTTACAATAGTCCTGGGTCTCTGTGAAGCTTCAATAGATTCTTCAAGAATTTCAGGGGCTTGATTACAGGAAATTAAAACCAGAAGAGGCACAAAAAATCTGAGGCACTGTTTCAATAGTAAATTCATAGGTTTTTAAGGTTGCAAGCCTTCAAATTAGGAAGGCCATCACAAATTCCGACAATAATGTGTAATCCTGAAGAAAATATTTTGCATTTTTTTTGATTTCAGTAAGATTGGTTGTTTACTGAGACCAACTAGCTATAAAAAAAACGACAAGTTATACCCTAGTCATGTAAGTCCATTCCCTCCTTCCTAATACCGCCAAATAACCTAGCTATAGCTTAAAAGGTGACTATTGAGGGATTTATTACTAGACCTTCAATTCATTTTCAAAAATTTAGACGAACCTCCCATTCCACTTGCACTAGTAGGTTAAAAATTTGATATGGAAAGTTCTTTTATTCATAGAGCAGAATTCACCTTGCTATCCAATTGGATTTAAATTCCGTATCCCTTCACTTGAAAACCACTTCCGCTCCAAATAAGCCCAAGTAAAATTGGGATGACGCCATTTGGATTAACTATCACGACAATAAGTCCGTAGACTCCAAGTAAAGGGATTTCCAGGTGGATGCTCCATCCTACGAAGACTATTCTCAATCCATACCTATTTATTCAACAGTTCTGAAAACATCTATTTAAACATTAGAAGATAGATTAAATGGAAATCCGAAGCTTTAAGTCAATACCCTTGATGAAAGGAAATGAGTAGAAAAAATCCTTAACTTGATTTCCAATCCACCTGAATTTCCCTTTATGAAATCATTAATCCTACTATCAATTATTTCCCTTTTCACTATTTTCTCAGCGGCGGCCCAGCAGACCTGTATGACAGCAGAAAACATCAAGGCATTGGATGCCAAATGGGAAGAGGCAAATCTTCACCCTGATCCGGATTTTATGGAATCTACCTTAGCCAAGGAATTCGTTTGGGTGCATAATCATGCTTCCATGATTGATACAAAAGTTGATGTCGTTGGGCGGGCAAAAACCCAAAAAGCTAACGGTGCCAGCGATACCAAATCCAGAATTCAAAGCGAAGTGAAAGTGGCGATTACCGGCAAAACTGCTATCGTTACTGGCATTACTATCGTCGATAGAGCTCCAGCTCCTACTAAATATCACTTTATGCGAACTTATGTCGAAGTGGATGGGAAATGCCTTTTGGTAGGGAATCACACGATGGCTGTTCCCGAGGAGAAATAGGTTTTTTACTCAAAAACGTAAGATATTTTAGCTGTCTGACTAGCTGTTCATCCTACCTATTTGACACGAATCAAGTCATTGCCAAACCAAATTTAACTAATGAATGACTCATTACTTTTAACAGAATTTAGGCGTGTCGTTGAGTTTATGGACCAAGACTTTTTGAAGCTTGCACCTTTATTTGAAAAAATCCAGGTAAAGAAAAATGAACATTTATTTAAAGCAGGGGATATTTCCAGAAAAGTCTATTTCATCGAAAAAGGATGCTTGCGACAATACCTTACGAATAGCAATGGTGAGGAAAGAAACATCTATTTTAAAGTTGAAAGTGGCTGGTGCAGTGAGCTGGTAAGCTTCTTAAACAACACGCCAACAGACTTAAATCTCCAAGCTCTTGAGGACAGTGAACTTTGGACTATAAATCAAAAGAACTGGATATATGCGGTTACCCATATTGCGCCCTTTACCATGTATTTTATTAAGGCACAGCAGGAGACAAATTATAAGTTAAAAAAGAGATTAGGGGAAGCCACCATCGAAACTCCTGAAGAAAAATATACTAGGTTTCTCGAAGAGGAACCCCGACTCCTGATGCGTTTGCCTTTATTTCAAGTTGCCGCCTACTTAGGAATGACCCCTGAAACACTCAGCCGAGTTCGGAAAAAAATAGGCAGTAAATGATTTCTTGATTGAAATCAAGGGACCTGTCAGCTAGTGGAGGTAGGTTTGACCTATCTTAACTAAAAGAACACTATCATGAAAAACGAAACAATTCAAGTTGGTCAAGTAACAATTGATTTTCTCCTTGAAACAGCAGATAGCAATGGCTCCCTAGCAATGTTCGAATTCACTGTCCCGGCTGGGGCTAAAGTACCTCTTCCTCATTATCATGAACACTATGATGAAACTATTTATGGATTAGAGGGAGTGATCACTTTTACGATTGAGGGCAAACCTGTTGATATCGCTCAAGGTGAATCTTATTTTATACCTCGCGGAGTGGTGCACGGGTTTAATAATTTCAGTACTGAAAACTCAAAAGCACTAGCAGTAATTACCCCGGCACTTCTTGGACCAAACTTCTTTAAAGAATGTGCTCAAATTGTAAATGCAGGGGGACCTCCTGATCTCGAAAAACTAAAAATGGTAATGACGAGACATGGTTTGGTTCCTGTATTTCCCAAATAGTTTTAGCAATGATTACGGTCAGATAGACAATAGAAATCCGTCTGGCACAGACTATTAAGGCTATGGCGCAATTTACTGCACCATAGCCAATTTTGTCACCTTCATTTGTCTCCCCTATCCCGAGGATTCAAGAATCTTACCGTTTGAAGAACTGAGCCTCAAACCAAAATTTTTTATACCTTATTGCTTGAAATACTGATCCTTGCGTCAATCAATAATCTAATGCGAATCCATAAGACTCTTTTTTTATTTAGCTTTTTATTGCTGATTTTCAGCAGTACCTACGCTCAAGATCCAATTTTCTCTGAGTACGAGGTGAGGGAATTTACTTTTCAAGGGCATGCCTCCAAGGTGGTTTTTCCGAAGGAAGCCAATGAAGCAAGAAACTGGATTTGGAGAGCTAGATTTTGGGGTCATGAACCACAACTGGATAAAGCCTTGCTGGAGAAGGGTTTTCATGTAGTCTATGTGGATGTGGCTGATCTTTTTGGAAATGCCGAGGCAGTGAAGCGATGGGATGATTTTTATGCTTTTTGTCGAACTGAATTCCAGCTCAATCCCAAGGTGGTCTTAGAAGGAATGAGCCGTGGAGGTTTGATTATTTACAATTGGGCGGCACAGAATACAGATAAGGTATTTTCCATCTATGCCGATGCGCCTGTTTGCGATATTAAGAGTTGGCCGGGGGGATTATACGCAGGAAAAGGAAGTCCTAGCGATTGGGAGAAAGCCCTAAAGGCCTATGGTCTGGACTCAGCTTCCGTTCGTGAGTTTACCGGAATCCCAATTTATACCAGCATAGCCGTTGCCAAAGCAAAAATCCCTGTGATCCATGTCTTTGGAGAATCCGATAAGGTGGTTCCGTATATGGAAAACACCTATTTGCTGGCGGAGGAATTCAGGAAAGTAGGAGGAAATATCACCCTGATCCCAAAGCCTGGAGTAGATCATCATCCGCATAGTTTGGCAGATCCTCAGCCACTCGTGGACTTTATCATGAAAAGTATTGAAAACTAAAATCGATAACCATGTAGCCTTACTTATTTTACCCCTGTCGCCCAGCAAACTTGCATGACAGCAGAAAACATGATTGTATTGAACGCCTAATGGAAAGAGAAAAATCTTTATCCTGACCCAGATTTTATCGAATCTACTTTAGCTCAGGAATTCGTTTGTAGCATAATCATACTTCGGTGGTGGATACAAAGGAAGAAGGCCTTCAGCCAACCTACTTGGTTTTCAAAGTCAGTTCTTCCATTCTATTTTTATGATACTCGCTTCCGCTGATAGCATAGGCTTTTTTGACAAATTCTAAGGCAGTTTCGAGATCATTATTTGCCTCATAATAATCGGCCATAGAATCATACATATTAGCTTTTTTAGGGAAATAATGAATTCCCTGATCAAAGAACATTTTAGTTTTCTCCATTTGCCCCATATCCATATTCATGTAGCCAGACATATTCAGTAAATCTTCCGGATAAGGTGGCTCTGGGTAACCGAAATGAGCTTCTAACTTTTTAGCCCTATAATTCATCAATTCAAGCAGATCTTCAGTGGGTGTTTCTGGAATGTTAAACAATTCGACTCGTTCCATCTGAAACCATTCGAATAGTGAAATCAAGCCATTTCGAAGGGAAGGAAGCGGAACGGTGCCATGAAGATCTTTTGGGAAAAACTCCCAAATAAAGTTTAAGTCCTTATCTGAATTTGCTCTGATGAACTCCGAAAAAGCAATATTACTTCGGGAGAAAATGGTGAAATCCGAATCGTCTTTCATGACACTAGTTAAAGTCATTTCAGGCTTTTGCATGTGCAACTGCCCACTGAGCGAAATATAGAGGGATTTTCCTTCTAGGCTTTCTTTCGAAAAAACTTCTTTCGCTTCCTTTAGCATCAATTGATCGTCCCAATCCAAACTCGGATCAATTGCCAAATAATTCTCAAAAAGTTCGGGTTGATGAAGCAAAGTGTTAATAGCAAACAAACCCCCGTAAGAATGTCCGATGAGCGTCCTATAATCGGTAACCGGATACTTTTCTTCTATAAATGGAATCAGCTCCTCCCCTATAAATTTCAGGAATAGATCTGCTCCCCCATTGGGTTCCCAGCTAGGTTCCACAACAGTCGGTGTCAAGTCTCTGGTTCTATTTTGATGATTCGAAATCCCGACAAGGATCATGTCAGGAATAAAACCTCCTGAGTAAAATTTCTGAGTGACGCTAAGTGCAGAAAGCAAATTTTCACCATCCAAAATGTAGGTTACTGGATATTTCTTGTCGCTTTCAGGATCAAATCCTTCTGGAAACTGTATATAAAATTCTCTGCTCTCTTTTAGAACCTCAGAATAAACACTGTCTTTCAGGCCGATTTGAGTTAAATATTGGGCTTGCAATGGACCCAGAACACTAAACAATAGAAAAAGTCCTAGAAATATTTTTTGATTGAGGTAGTACATACGTTTTGGAATATTAAGAAAATTTGTGGGTTTACACTTCATTTTCAGACTCAGCTTTCAAAAAGCGAAAAAATCTTTCCCTATTTTTTTGATTATCAATTCTTCCAACTTTCACCAAATCGGTTGTATTTTGGCCAAAACCTCAATATCCAATCCATGAGCATTTTTAATATCATCACCATTCTGATTATCCTTTCGGCAGGCTTTGCATTTATCAATACACGATTTCTCAAACTTCCTTTCACGATTGGCCTGATGATTATTGCGATTGCTTTCACTGTGGTACTGAATATTCTAGGAACTTTCAATCCCTTCATTATGGAGGAAGCCAATCTATTGATAGAATCTATAGATTTTGAAACGGTGCTGCTCGATGTGATGCTGAGTTTTCTGCTCTTTGCCGGAGCACTTCATACCAAGCTGGATGCGCTCAAAAAACAAAAGGGACCCATCGCACTCTTCGCAACCATCGGAATAGTGATCTCTACTTTTCTGATTGGCACAATGATGTATTACCTATTTATCGCGTCTAGCTACCCGATTGATTACATCTACTGCTTACTTTTTGGAGCGCTGATCTCTCCTACCGATCCGATTGCGGTGTTGGGAATTTTGAAAGATGCCGATGCCCCAAAAAAGCTGGAGACCAAGATCGTGGGTGAGTCGCTTTTCAATGATGGTGTTGGCGTGGTAGTATTCATCGTGATTTTCAAAATCGCCCAGCAAGGCTTGGATTCCATGAGTTTTGGGGATGTCGGTTTGTTATTTGTCGAGGAGGTCATTGGAGGAATTTTCCTTGGTTTGATAATGGGTTGGCTTGCTTTCCGGTTAATGAAAGTCATTGATAATTTCGAAACGGAGGTAATGATTACCCTGGCCTTGGTTATGGGCATTTCCGCTTTGGCTCACTATTTACATGTTTCTGGACCCCTCGCTGTGGTGGTC
>JAFMBQ010000410.1 GCA_017858365.1 Algoriphagus sp.
AAATACCATTCGTTTATTAAAATTTTGGCAATATTTATTTTATTTTTTTACAGTATTTGTTCTATAAAGATGTTGAAATTATGAATTTTAAAATTTAATCTCAAATTCTCTTAAATAATTATGAATTATCTAATTGCTATTTGTCCAAATTTTCTATTGAAAATTGATCTTTTGATAAAATCAATTTTCAGAAACGAAAGGGCATAAAAAAACCATGAAACAAAATTTCATGGTCTTAGTCAATTAACAATAAACCCAAAATAACCTGCTGTAGGAGAAGGATTCGAACCTCCACGAAGTAGTTAGGCAAATTTACGAGCTCGGTAAACGCTTTATCCCAGTGACCTCACCCCCGAGACAGGAGGGCTTGTCTGCCAATTTCAACATCCTACAGTGTAGTGTAATCTTAATGTATTTTGAAAGTCAACCTTCTGTTGAGCCTTTCTGATACATCAAATATAGCGGGTTGATCTGTTTATTAAAAATATTTCAATAATAATTCTAAATTTTTGCAGTATTTTTAATGAAATCGATTGAATAATATGGATAATGTAATTATGGGGCAATTTCTACTACTAAGATTAACAAATCTTCAACGGTAGATCCATATTTTAATGATTTGATCGTTTTAATTTGATTTTTTTATAAATATCTTAATCAATATTAAGATCTATTGCCATTTTAGCAAATAAACAGCCCTATTCGTACATGACATAGTTGCGCCATTTATTCAAGGCTGCTTCAAAATCGGCTGGAAATGGCGCCTCAAAGTAGAGCTTCTCTTTGGTAATTGGGTGAATAAATCCCAGCGACTTGGCATGCAAAGCCTGTCTTGGAATCAAATCAAAACAGTTGTGCACAAACGTCTTGTATTTCGAAAACTGCGTTCCTTTCCGAATTTTATCACCCCCATATATTGCATCATTGAATAAGGGATGCCCTATAAATTTCATATGTGCACGAATCTGATGTGTCCGGCCGGTCTCAAGTTTACATTCGATCAAGGAGATATAGCGCAATTCTTCTACAACTTTCCAATGAGTAACCGCATGCTTTCCATAACTTCCATCCACAAAGACATCCATCACTTTTCGATCCTTAAAGCTTCGCCCAACGTTTCCACGAATCGTTCCCGAGTCGCCTTCCAACTCTCCCCATACCAATGCCATATAAGTGCGCTCGATCGTATGATGAAAAAATTGTGCAGCAAGATGCGTCATCGCAGTCTCGGATTTGGCTATCACCAAAAGACCAGAAGTATCCTTATCGATCCGATGAACCAATCCCGGCCTCCCTTCATTACCTTTCATCTCAGGAAGATTTTGGAAATGATAAACCAAGCCATTGACAAGCGTACCCGTCCAGTTTCCTTGAGCGGGGTGGACGACCATGCCTGAAGGCTTGTTTACCACCATGAGGTACTGGTCTTCATAGATAATATCCAAGTCAAGATTTTCTGGAACGATCTCCGTGTCACGTCTAGGTTTTTCAAAAAGAACCTGAATGTCATCTTCGGGCTTGATCTTATAACTGCCCTTAGTATTCTCACCATTTACTTTGATCGAACCCGAATCGATGGCTTGCTGAACTCGGCTTCGAGTCGCAAAAGCTACCTTATCTGTTAGAAATTTATCGACCCGGATCGGAGACTGTCCTTTGTCTACAATGAAACGGTAATGCTCATATAATTCTAACTCGTCTTCTTCGATCTCGTCTTCGTGCTTTTCAATCATGTTGCAAAAATAAGATTATTAACTTTAAGAATCCTTTTATCCATGCTTGAGTCGCTTCCAATCGTCAATCAACCGCTAGATCATCCGCTTTTGGAGGAAAAAGGAATAGAATTAGCGATCAAAAGACTGGACCTAGTTCATCCCCTTGTTTCCGGTAACAAGTTTTTTAAGCTGAAATACAATCTTGAAAAAGCTATTTCGGGTGGATTTGATAAAATCCTAACTTTTGGAGGTGCCTATTCCAATCATATCTACGCTACAGCTGAGGCAGCAAAGGCAGCAAATCTCAAATCGATTGGGATCATCCGTGGCGAGAAGGTAGCCCCACTAAATCCAACCTTGGCTCATGCAGAATCACTGGGAATGGACTTAGATTTTGTCGATCGTTCAACTTATCGATTAAAAGAAGAGGCAAGTTTCTTAGAAAATCTTGTGGAAAAATTCGGAGCATTTTACCTCATTCCTGAAGGTGGCACAAATGAGCTCGCTATAAAAGGCACCTCCGAAATCTTGGAACTTGGAGATAATTCCTATTCTCATATTGCTACTTGCATTGGAACAGGAGGCACCTTCGCCGGGTTGATTCAAAGCCTTTCCAAGAAGCAGCAGCTTCTTGGCTTTTCCGCGCTCAAAGGTGTTTTTATTCATGAGGAGATTAAAGAATTATTGAAAAATCATCAAATCAGCAGTGTAGGAGATTTTCGAATTTTCGACCAATTCCACTTTGGTGGCTATGGGAAATACAATCAGGAATTAATCGACTTCATCTGGTGGTTTTTTGAAAATTTCGGAATCGTCCTCGATCCTATCTACACGGGCAAAATGATGGCTGGAATCTGGAAATTAATAGCTCAAGATTTCTTCCCCAGCGGATCAAAAATCCTAGCCATCCACAGTGGTGGACTTCAAGGGAATATTGGATTCACAGCGCGAACTGGAATTAAGCTCCCGTCTCTTTCAACGTAAAAAAATCGTCCGCTTCTTGGGGATGAATGACCAGCACATTTGCCAAAACAAGCCGAACCAAAGTTTTCGAAGCAATGAATTTTGGAAGCTTAGCCAGCTTTGCATATTCTTTTAAGGTAATCTTGCCGGTTTCCTGCATCGCCTTCATCAGTAATTCTTCTTTCCAACTGTAGGTAAAAATCGTGTCTCGCTGAGCTTTTCCCCTACGCAATACTTCCCATACTTCTCGACTTGCCTGAACACTTCGATCCGCAACCCGGATGAAGGCTTGCTTGCGGTCTTTTTCTTTTAAATAATGTGGGCGCTCACTGCTTAAGGGGATTTTAAAAACTGCGACTCCTTTTTTCTCATTCAGCTTGATCAAAAAAACTTCATAGGCTAACTGAGGGAAAATCAACTCCTGAATGGCTTTTTCCATCACAAAGATTTCTTCTTCAATAAAACGCTGCCCACTCACTGTTCCATCATCATCTACTCCAATCAACAAATCTCCACCGGATGAATTGGCCAAAGCAATCAGCTCCCGGACGATTTTCTCAGGATGCGTGGCTTTTTTCTTGAATTCAATCTTTAGCCCCTCTCCTTTCGAAGCGAGTACTCTGATATCCTGCAGTGTCATTGTAATTGATTTATTTCTGAGAAAACTCAGGATTTCACCCCAAACCTCAATTGTTCTAATCGTGCTTTTTGTGCTTGCCAATCATCTCTCAGCCTTGCTGCCTCCATGAAGTTGAGTTCTTTGGCGGCCTTTTCCATCTGTTTTTGAGTTTGCTGAATCAGTTTTTCCAATTTCTCCTTACTCAAATACTGCACCACCGGATCTGCGGCCATGCTCGCTTCTCCCGGCATCGGCTCCGCATAGAATTTTGCGTTTTTCTTAGAATCAGCCACTTTCGTTTGTCCCAAGATTTTGTCTCGGGATTTCAAAATAGTGGTCGGTGTAATGCCATGTTTCGTATTATAGTCGATCTGAATTACTCGCCTTCGTTTGGTCTCATCCATCGCTCGTTCCATTGATGCTGTAATTTTATCAGCATACATAATCACTCGCCCCTCCGAATTTCGAGCAGCTCTACCGATCGTCTGTACCAAACTTCGCTCATTACGAAGGAACCCTTCCTTATCCGCATCCAGAATAGCTACCAGCGAAACCTCCGGTAAGTCTAAGCCTTCCCGCAATAGATTTACTCCCACCAAGACGTCGAATACACCAAGTCTCAACTCCCGCAGGATTTCTACTCGATCCAAAGTTTTGACTTCCGAGTGAATATAGCGCGATTTGACTCCAGCCCGCTCCAAGAATTTTTGGAGTTCTTCTGCCATTCGCTTGGTCAGCGTAGTCACTAAAACTCGAGCATCTGTTTTTATGGTTTGATCAATCTCCTCCAGTAAATCATCAATTTGATTCTGACTTGGACGTACTTCTATCGTAGGATCCAAAAGCCCAGTTGGTCGAATAATCTGCTCGACCACTTCTCCCTCAGTTAATGCAAGTTCATAATCTGC